>DAIESZ010000181.1 GCA_027346035.1 Propionibacteriaceae bacterium | reverse complement strand
GCCCGCCGTGAGGCCGCGCCAACCGGCGTCCCCGTCGAACACCTGCCACGACCCGTCGAGGAGCCCGCTGACCTCGGCGCACAGGTCGTCGTCGATCAGTTCCCGGGCCCTGCCCGCCGCCAGCGGACGGTCGGCGTCGAGACAACGCACCTGCACCGCAGGGCCGGCCTCAGGGCGGTCGCGGCGCAGGGTGGGATGCCCGTCGTGCGGTTCGACCGGCGTCACGACGATCTGCGGATCGCCGAGGGCGGCGCCCCCGAACAGGGAGGCCAGCCCATGCACCACCCCGGCGTCGCTGCGGTGGTTGACCGGCAGGGTGAACACGGTGTCGGCGGCGGCCACGGCCGCCAGGTAGGCCATCACGTCGGCGTCGCGGAAGGAGTAGATCGACTGCTTGGGGTCGCCGATCAGCACCACGGTGGACCGGCCGACGAAGCCGTGCTCGACGATCTTCCACTGCGACAGGTCGGTGTCCTGGAATTCGTCGACCAGGACGAGCGGGAACCGGCGCGAAAGCACCTCGCGGGCGGGTGGACCGGTGTCCGGGTCGACCAACGCCGAACGCAGGCGCGACACCATGTCGTCGAACCCGTAGATGCCCAGCCGGCGCTTCCGGCGGTCGAACTCGTCACGGACGAGGGAGGCGAAGCGGTGGCGTCCGATCGAGGAGGCGTCGGCGGCGGGCGGCAGCAGCGGCAGGTCGCCGCGGCGCAGACACACCGATGCGAGCTGCCGGGCGTCGGCGAACCGAGGCGGCTGATCGGCGAACTGCGCCATGTAGCAGTCCCGGATCACCTGCTCCTCGAGGTCGGTGAGGTCGTCGACGAACCGTGCGGTGTGGTCGTGATCGACGAGCAGGCCGAGTTCGGACAGCATGCGGGAGCAGAACTGGTGGGTGGTGGTGATCGTGGCCGCGTCGGAGTCGGCGAGGGCGCCGGCCAGTCGGGCCGAGCGTTCGGACACCTGGTCGCGGGTACCCCGGGTGAGCATCGCGTCGACCGGGTCGGCGGGCACGGTCGCGTCGTCGAGCCAGCTCTGCAGGGCGCCGCGGGTGGTGCGCAGCCGCGTGAGCACCCGCGACCGGAGTTCCCTGGTGGCGGCCCGCGAGAAGGTGACCATCATGATCTCGTCGAGCGTGTGCCGGCCCTCGGCGACGTAGCGGGCCGCCAGCGCCGAGATCGTATAGGTCTTGCCGGTGCCGGCGCTCGCCTCGAGGACCACGGTGCCCTGAGGCAGGTCGCCGGTGATGTCGAAGGCCCGTCGCACAGGCCCGGACGCCCCGCCCGCGTCGGGATCGGGGACGGGGCTCGGCCCGCTCACGGCAACCGCTCCGCGGTCAGGGCGTCGAAGACGGGCGCGGTGAGCCAGCCGGTGAGTTGCTCGACGCGGGAGGGTTGACGCGGCCCGGGGTCGTCGCCTTCGGGAGGGAGCGCCATGAGGGCGCGGAACGACAGCGGCAGCGTCATCTGCCATTCGGGGCGTTCGGCGAGCCTGCTCCATTCCTGCTCGGCCCGCCGGTCGGCGTTGTCGGACGAGTGGGCCGTCACCGGGCGGCGCGCGTTGACGATCTCGACCGGCAGTGGGACGACGTGCACGAGACCTCGCCCGCGCACCCGGGCCATCTGGGCCAACAGCGTGCGGGCGGTGATCTCGTCTGGTGGGGTGAGGCGGAAGATGCCGTTGGTGCCGATGGCGACGGCCCGTGGAGCGGGCGTGGGGTCACCGATGGCGGGCGGAGCCGCACGCAGCGCGAGCACGCGGATCCACAGCGGCACCAGTTCCTGCCACCGAACCGCACCGTAGCGCCACGACACGACGGTGTCGCCGTGGGTGACCACCTCACCGGTCAGCGGGCCGGGGCCGGCGAGGTCGATGCGGATGCGGTGCGGACGAGGGCTCAGCAGTTGACCCGAGGGGGACGAGATGCGGTCGCGCACCGCGGCCGCCACCCGGTCGGCGCGGGTGCGAACGTCGTGGATGACCGCTCCGGCAAGTCCGGGCGGCGGCAGGATTCCCGTCATCGCCTGCGCCTGCTCGGCCCGGTCGACGTCGAGACCCTGCAACTCGGCGTCGAGAAGCGCACTGCCGATGCGCCACCGGACGAGCCCATCGGCCTCGACGGGCAGCTGGTCGTCGAGTTCTGGGGTGAAACTGTCGAGCGAGACGCCGAGGTGGTGCCGCAACAGGGCCCGGGCCGGGTTGCGGAAGAAGGCGATGAGGTCGTCGATGGGCACGGGGCCGACGACCGGAGGCGGAGTCGGCTCGGTCGGCGCCCGCGGCGTGGCACGCTCGTCCCGCAGCCGTCCGTCGAGGGCCCGTGCCCCCCGCAGGGCGACCGGATCGAAACTCACCGGCGGCTCGTCGTCGGTGGACACGAAGTTCCTGGCGGACTCGGGCAGCAGAGTGTGGTCGCGGTGAGTGACGCCGCCGATGCCGGAGCAGGCGTCGATGAGCTCGGCGAGCACCGGCGGGACCGGAACGGTCTCGTTGCTGCGCGGATCGCGGCCCTGGTGGATGACGACCAGGGTGTCGCCGGCGGCGGCCACCGCCTCGTGCAGGAACCGCAGCGACGCCGCCCGCTGGCCCGACACCGGCAGCGAACGGTCGGGCACGAGATTGTCGCCGTCGTGACGGATCGGCGGGGGCACGGTGGCGTCGTCGAGCCCGAGCACGACGACCACGCGATGGGCGACGTCGTCGAGGTCGTCGGGGCGGGGGACCAGCAGCGACCCGTTGCCATGATTGGGCCGGCCGGAGCCCGTGTGCACCAGCCGATCGAAGTGGCCCGTGAGGTCTCCTCGGCTCACCGGTACGTGGGAGTGCCGCGTGAGTTCGGCCAGGGTGGCCAGTTCTGCCCGGGCATGGGCGAGGATGCGGGCCGTATCGCCGTCCGCGGCGGCGGTGAGCATGTCGAGTGCCCCGATGAGCCGGTCGGACCACTCGTGCAAGGGGGCCGGGGTGTCCCACCGGGTGTTGAGGAGGCGCACCCGGGACAGGATCTCGGCGGCGGCCCCGATCACCGGCAGGTGGCGTGAGCTCACCTGGGCCACCGGGACGACCGTGTCGAGCCAACCCGGAGGTTCGTCGGCGAGTGCCACCCCGACGAGCATGCGGTCGATCCCCGTGAGCCAGGTGGACTGGCGAACCGCGTGCAACCCGAACCGGTCGCGGTGAGCGGAGTCGACGCCCCAGTGCGTGCCGGCCTGCTCGAGCAGTCGGGCGAGGCTGACGAGGTCGTCGGGTTCGAGGGAGAACCGCCCGGCCACCAGGGGAGAGGCGCACAGGTCGACGAAGTCGCCGGCGCCGGCGCGGCTCACCGGAAGGGTCAGCAGCAGCCGCAGCAGCGGGAACGCCGGATTCGGCTCCTCGACCGCGGTGGCCGCCACCTGCACCCGCAGCTGGGTGCCCGGGTGACGCGTGGTTCGGGCCACGGGATCGTCGTCGCCCGCCGCCGCGGAACCCGGACCTCCGAAGGCGGCGCGCACCAGGGGTGCGTAGTCGTCGAGCCGTGGGCAGATGACGACCACGTCGCGCGGCTCGAGATCGGGCTGCTCGACGAACAGGCCGCAGAGGACGTCGCGCAGCACCTCGACCTGCCGGTCGGGCCCATGGCTGGCATGCACCTGCACCGATCCGTCGGGGGCGCGGGGGAGGTCGGCGACCACCGGGCGGTCGGTGGCGACGAGATCGGCCTGCAGCCGGTGCAGCACGGTGTCGACCCGGCGCGCGGGCGGGACCGTGCCGACTGGCACCACGAACGCCCCGGCTGCGGTGAGGCGGGCCTGTTGGCCCCGGGCCGACGCACCGAGCCGACGTCCCCAGGGTGTCCCGGGGCCGGCAGGGGTGAGCGCGAACGCGGTGACGCGGTGGACCCGGGCGAGCGCGGACAGGAACTCGTGATCGAAGGCGGACATCGGCCCGGGGTCGACGACCAGCAGCCCTGCGGGCCCGACGCCGGTGAACGCTGCCCGAGTGGGCTCGGCTAGCAGCAGGTCGTGCCGTGCCACCGGATCGGCAGTGGGGGCGAGCGCCGCGCGGCAGGCGCGCCACACCGCGGGTTGCCATCGGGCCGCCCCGGGCAGGCCGGCACCGGCCGGGTCGTGGTCGTCGCCCCGGGACCAGGCGCGCAGCATGTCGGGTGCCTCACGCACGTAGCCGAGCAGCAGTCGGGCGATGCGGTCGGAGGTGGCCAGCCAACGACCGGGACGGTGCTCGTCGGTGCCGGCCGGGTCGCCGTGTCCGAGGTGGTGTGCCAGGGGCTGGAACCAGGGCTCGTCGCCGGCGCCCCGCAGCACCTCCAGCACGGCCAGGGTGAGCGGGCGGCGGCGCCACGGATCGTGATCGGGCGTGGTGTCGCCCAGCTCGGCCTGCACCCTCTGGTGCACCTGGCCGAGGGTGGGGAACTCGATGCCGGCGCAGATGCCGTTGCGCGGGGTGGACGCCGGGCCGGTGCGGGTGGCGATCGCCTGGGACAGCGCCCGCCGGGAGGCCGCACCGCGAACGATCACCTCGATCGGGGTGAACGGGTCGGCCGGGCGCGCCCGACGGACCGCGGTGACCACATCGTCGGTGAGGTCGGCCCAGGACGCGGCGACCCGCACCTCGATACCGGCCGCGATCGGTCCCGGCCAGGAGTCGGCCACCGGGCCGCGGTGCATCGGGGTGGTCGTCATGATGGGCTCACCCTACGCAACCCCGCTGACAGTTCCAGCGCGCCCACCTCGCTCGGGCGCCGACGGCGAACCGGCTGCCGGCGTGATGCCACCGCCTGGTGTGACACTGTCGGCCCGAGGTTCTAGGGTCGGGCCGTGCCCGGCCATCACGGCTTCGGGTGGGCGCGCTCCGGGCGACGTCACGGTGAGGGGGTGAGGCGATGCGGATCGATCCACAGCAGGTCCTCGACGCGCTCGATCCCGAGCAGCGCGACGTCGCCACCTCGTCCGGCGGTCCGGTGGTCGTCATCGCCGGCGCCGGCACCGGCAAGACCCGCGCCCTCACGCATCGCATCGCCTACGCGGCGCTCACCGGCGTCCTCGATCCCCGGCGCACGCTCGCGGTGACCTTCACCACCCGGGCAGCGGGGGAGTTGCGTGCCCGGCTGCAGGCCCTGGGTGTGTCGCAGGTTCAGGCGCGCACCTTCCACTCGGCCGCGCTGCGCCAGAACCGCTTTTTCTGGCCGCGGGCGTACGGGGTCGAGCTGCCTCGCGTCACCGAGGCCCGGTTCGGACTCGTGGCAGAGGCGAGCACCCGCCACCGACTGGGCGCCGACACGGCCCTGCTGCGCGACCTCGCCGGTGAGATCGGTTGGGCCAAGGCCACGAACGTGGCGGTGGGCGACTATCCCGCGCTCGCCCGGGCCCACCGGCGTGAACTCACCAAGGCCGAGCCGGAGGTCGTCGCGCGGGTGTTCGCCACCTACGAGCAACTGAAGACCGCCCGAGGGCTCATCGATTTCGACGACGTGCTCCTGTGCAATGCGGCTCTGCTGTCCCAGCATCCCGACATCGCCGCGCAGGTTCACGCCACGTATGCCCACTTCCTCGTCGACGAGTTCCAGGACGTTTCGCCGCTCCAGCACACGCTGCTCGACCTGTGGTTGGGAGAGCGTCACGACGTGTGTGTGGTGGGCGACCCGAACCAGTCGATCCACGCGTTCGCCGGGGCGCGCCCCGGCTACCTGCTGAACTTCGCTGCCGACCGTCCCGGCACCCGCGTGATCCGGCTCGTGCGCAACTACCGCTCGACGCCCGAGGTGCTGCAGCTGGCCAACCGGGTGGTGGCCCCGGTCAACGCGGGGGTCCGGCTGCAGGCCGTCCGCGCGTCCGGGCCGGCTCCCGAATTCGCGCCGTCCGACAACGAGGCCGACGAGGCCGGGGGCATCGCCGACTGGCTGGCCGGGTTGCAGCGCGACGGCGCCGCCTGGCGGGACATGGCCGTGCTGTTCCGCATCTCGGCCCAGTCACCGGCACTCGAGGCGGCGCTCGCCGAGCGTGACATCCCCTACCAGGTGCGGGGCTCCGAGCGGTTCTATGAGCGTCCCGAAATCCGTCAGGCGATGCTCGCGCTGCGCACGGCCACCGATGCGACGGGTGGTACGCCGCAACCGGGCAGCAGCATGTCCGCCGACGATGACGACGGTCCGATGGTCGCCGCGATCCGCACGGTGCTGGTGTCCTCGGGCTGGACCCCCGAGCCTCCCAGCGGCTCGGGTCAGCAGCGGGAGCGGTGGGAGTCGCTCGCGGCGCTGCTCGATGCGGTACGCACGATCTGCGACGACGACCCCGACCTCGACCTGGCGTCGGTGGTCGCCCTGCTGCAGCACCGAGCGAGCATCGAGCACGCACCGGCCGGAATCGGGGTCACGCTCGCGACCATGCATTCGGCCAAGGGGCTCGAGTGGGACGCCGTCGCGCTGGCCGGCGTCCACGAGGGCACCGTGCCGTTCGTGCTCGCCACCACGGCCGAGGAGATCGCCGAGGAGCGGCGGCTGCTGCACGTCGCGCTCACCCGGGCGCGGTCGCGACTGCGGATCTCCTGGTCGGGCAACCGTGGGCGGGCGCGTCGCGCGTCACGGTTCCTCGACGGCTGCCTTCCGGCGGCGCTCGGCACGGGGGACGCGGGAGGCAGTCGGCATCCGCGGGCCTCGCGGGCCGTCCCGCCCTGCCGGGTCTGCGGGACGGCGCTCGCCAGCGCCGC
>DAIESZ010000158.1 GCA_027346035.1 Propionibacteriaceae bacterium | reverse complement strand
GCCGGTGATCTCCTTCGAGCGGCACAGCTGCTCACGACCCGAGCGACAGAACTCGCAGGTGCCGCAGGTCGAGTAGAGCGGCTGCACCCCCACCCGATCACCCACGGCGAAACCGGTGACACCGGCCCCGAGGCGGTCGACGACGCCGACAACCTCGTGACCGGGAATCATCGGCAGCTGCGTGGGCACGCCGGGCCAGTCGCCCTCGATCATGTGCAGGTTCGATCGGCAGACTCCGCAGGCGGTGACCCGCAGCAGGAGCTCTCCCGGTCCCGGTTCGGGCGTCTCCATCTCCACCAGGCGCAGCGGCGCAGTCTCGATCGGGGCATGTCCTTCAAGGACCAGCGCTTTCACAATCCACCTCCAGTTGCCGGACGTTCGATGGTCTTCCACGCCCTCGCCAGTGCTTCGAGGAACCTGAGGTAGGCGGTGGCGCCGGGATCGGGGTGGCCGCTGCTGCGCTCGCCGAGCCAGGCAGCTCGTCCCCGCCGGTTCTGCAGCTGGCTGGTGACCCGGACCGCCTCCGCGGCCGTGGCCACCATTGCCTGCAGGAGATCGCGCGGCGGCGTTCCGGGGTCGGCGTGCTCGAGCAGGTCCACCGTCGGCACGAGCGCGTCGAGGATCGTCTTGTCGCCGAGTTCAGCCTTCCCCTTCACCATGATCCGGTCGGCGACGGCACGGGCGAAGGCCGCGACATCCGCGCGGGTCACGTCGTCCGCGTCGGCGAAGACCTTGCCCGAAGACATCACCCCGCCCCCGACGAGCGCGGCGAACGTGGACGGGTTCCCGCCGGCGAAGGCGCGCCCCGCCGCCTTCACCACGTCGGCCGCACTCGTGCCGGCTGGCAGTTCGCCCACCGCGGCACGCACCGCTCGCGCCCCGGCGCTGACCGTGATCCCAAGGTCGCCGTCGCCCACGGCGACGTCGAGTTCGCGCAACTCCTCTTGGACCCCGGTCAGGTCGGCCAGCGCGGCGTCGAGGAGCGAGCGAAGGTCCGCGGCGTTCACTGGCGGAAGAAGGGCGAGCGGGCAGGGGCGTCGAGCAGCGGCGTGAGTTGGTCGTCGAGCCGGAGGACGGACAACGAGGCGCCGGCCATCTCCAGGCTGGTGGCGAACTCGCCGATGTAGGGCCGGTAGATGCGCACGCCGAGGTCTCCGAGCAACTGGTGGGCCTTGCGATAGATCAGGTACAGCTCCTCGAGGGGCGTGGCCCCGAGACCGTTGACGAGCACCGCCACCTGCTCCCCCGAGGCCAGGTGCAGATCATCGGCGATCGCGCGCACGAACCGCTCGGTCACCTCGTCGGCGGTCTCGAGTCGGCCCCGGTGCACGCCCGGCTCGCCGTGGATGCCGATGCCGATCTCCATCTCGCCCTCGGCGAGCTCGAAGGTCGGCCTTCCGGCGGCGGGCAGGATCGTCGGGGACAGGCCGACGCCCATGGTGCGCGTGTTGGCCACAGCCGTGGTGGCGACCGCGGTCACGGCGTCGAGGTCGTCGCCCCGCTCCGCGGCCGCACCGGCGCACTTGTAGCCGAAGAACATCCCGGCGATGCCGCGGCGCTCCGCCGCCCGCTGCGGGGGTGCCGAGGCGACGTCGTCGGTGACCAGGACGGTGCGGGTGGGGATGTCCTCGGCGTCGGCCATCTCGCCGGCGAGGTCGAAGTTCAGCACGTCGCCGCCGTAGTTGCCGTACAGATACAGGACGCCGGCGCCCCCGTCGCAGGCCTGGGTGGCGGCGAATATCTGCTCGGCGGAAGGGGAGGAAAAGACGTTCCCGATCGCCACGCCGGTGCACAGGCCGGCGCCGACGTAGCCGAGGAAGACGGGCAGGTGGCCGGAGCCGCCGCCGGTCACGATCCCGACTTTGCCCTGCAACGGGGCGTCCGCCCGGACCAGCGCGCGACGGTCCGGAGATGCGGCACGCAGCTGGTCACCGTGGGCCAGCAGCAGTCCGTCGAGCATCTCGTCGACGAACGCGTCCGGGCTGTTGATGAGCTTCTTCATGGTGGCCCTTCGAGGTTGAGTGCCAAGAACTGGTCGGGTCAGGCCCGGGGCGGTGCCGGCTGCCGCTTCGGCGCGTCGTCCTCGGGCGCCGGGACCGCCGGGCCCAGGGCTTCCGGAGTCTGGACGGCCTCGGCGCCAGCGTGCCGCAGCCGCCATCCGACCCGGTACCGGCCGCGGAACCGGTCCGAGAGCTGGTTGAGGGCCAGGACGCCAATGAGGATCACGCCCTGGGCGACCAGGTAGACGAACTGCGTGAACCCGACCGCGTTGAACCCGGTCGACACCATCTGCAGGGTGATCACGGCCAGGACGACACCACCGATGGTCCCGTAGCCGCCCATCGGGTTCACCCCCCCGAGCACGCAGATCACGACGGCCAGCAGCACGTACGAGGTGCCGTAGTCGGCGTTCGCGCTCGCCGAGCGCGCGGACATCACGATGCCCGCGACCGAGGCAAGCAGCGCGCTCGAAAGGTAGGTGAAGATCAGGGCCCGGTCGTTGTCCAGCGCGGAGTAGCGGGCGGCGGTCGGATTGGCACCGACGAGCTTGAGCCGCATGCCGATGCCCGTGCGGTTCACCATGACCGCGGCCACAGCGGCTGCGGCCGCAAGGATGATCACCGGGATCGGCACCCCGGCCAACTTCCCGGTGCCGATCGCGAGGAACGCCTCGGGCATGCCGTAGATCGCCTGACCGCCGGTCCACACGATCGCGACACCGTTGATGAGCTGCATGGTGCCAAGCGTCGCCAGGATCGGTGTGATCCCGACCCGGGTGATGAGCAGCCCGTTGAGCAGACCACAGGCGAGCCCGGTCAGCATGGCCAGCACGATGAACACGGCCGACATACCGAGCGCCTTGCCCCCGACGGCGTCCCCGGCGTTGGTGGCCTTGAACAGCTGAGCCGCCACGAGTGCGGACAGGTTCGCGATCGACACGATCGACAGGTCGATGCCGCCGGTGAGCATCGTGAGCATCATTGCGATGCTCAGCAGGCCGACCTCGGCCAGCTGGTAGCCCATCGACTGGAAGCTGATCACGGTGAGGAACGAGGGGCTCGCGAAGCTGAAGATCACGAGGATGATCAGCGCGAACCCGAGCAGGCGTACGAGGTTGCGTTCGTGCAACAGCCGCACCACAAGGGCACGCGACGGATCCGTCATGCCGCCACCTCCGCAAGCGCGATCTCGTTGTGGGTCCGCTTCGCGCGTCCGGACAGGGCTTGCGCGGTGACCCCGATGAGCAGGAGGGCCCCGACCGCGGCTCGCTGCCACGTGCCCGGCACCCCGAGCAGGATCAGCGAGTTCTTGATCAGGGAGATGAGCACGACCCCGAGGACTGTCCCCGAGACCGACCCCTTGCCCCCGAAGATCGAGGCCCCGCCGAGGACGACGGCCGCGATGACGTCCAGCTCACCGCCGACGAGCTCGTAAGGGTTGGCCAGCTGCACCTGCACCACGTGCATCAGTCCTGCGGTGGCTGCCAACCCGCCGGCGATCAGGTAGATCATGACCTGGATGCGGAAGACCGGGAAGCCGGCCCGTCGCGCGCTTTCGGCATCCCCGCCGATCGCGTAGATGCCGCGACCGATCGTGGTGTAGCGCAGGAGCAGGCTCGCCAGGATGCACACGAGCACGGCGGGAACGATCAGCACGCTCAGCCGGGTGGTCGACGTGGCGTCGTGCGCCGACACGAGGTATCTCGTCGACAGGCTCTGCAGTCCCTCGGGGTACTTGGGCACCACCTTCGACCCGACGTACAGCAGCATCAGGCCGCGGATCACACCCTGGGTGCCGAGGGTTGCGATCAGCGTGGGCAGCCGCAGCCCAGCGATCGCGCCGGCGTTCAGGGCCCCGAAGGCCAGCCCGATGACGATGGCGATCGCGAACCCGATCCAGGCGCTGGAGGCGCCGAACCCGGTGTCGTTCGTCCAGACGACGACGGCGTAGCCGGCGAAGATCCCGATGGCCATGAACGACAGGTCGATCCCCCCGGAGATGATCACGATGAGGACGCCCATCGCGAACACGAGGTTCTCCAGGGAGTTCGTGCCCACGTTCAGCAGGGTGCTGAGGCTCCAGAAGGACGGGGACGAGATGCCGACGACGACCGCGAGCACGGCGATGACGAGAACGAGGATTCCCTCGTTGTTCTCGCCTCGAAGCCGCGACCACGACAGCGACCGGCGTCCGGAGATCGCGTTCATGCGGCCAGTCCGTTCATGATGGTTTCCTGGTTGAGCCGGTCGCCGGTGACCTCGTCGACGATGCGGCCCCGACGCACGACGAGCACCCGGTGGCACACGGCGAGCAGTTCGGGCACGTCGTCGGACATCACGACGATGCCCATCCCCTCCCGCGCCTTCGTCCGGAGGATCTCGAGGATCTCGTGCTTCGACCCCACGTCGACCCCGACGGTCGGGCTGTTGAGGATGAGGATGTGCGGGCTGCGGGCCAGCCACTTGGCTAGGACGACGCGCTGCTGGTTGCCTCCCGACAGGCTGCGCGCGGGCGCGGACGCCGATGACATCTTGATCTTCAGGTCCGTGGACGCACTCTGGATCATCTGATCGACGCGCCCTTGGTCGAGCAGCCCGAAACGCCCGCGCAGTCGGTCGACGCTGCCCGCGATGATGTTCCACCCGATCGCCTGATCGAGGAACACGCCCTGGGTGAGCCGGTCGCCCGGGACATACCCGATGCCCGCTGCGACCGCGTCGTGCACGCTTCGGATGGCCACCGTGCGGCCGTCGACGGTCACGTCGCCTGAGTCGGCGGGCACGATACCGAACAACGCCTCGGCGATCTCGGTGCGGCCGGACCCGAGCAGTCCCGTCACCCCGAGTACCTCGCCGGGATGGACGTCGAAGGACACGTCGGCGAACATGCCGGCGCGTGACAGGTCGTGCACCCGCAGCAGGGGTGCCGCCTCGGCCTGCAGCGACTCGGACGGGCGGGCGTCGACCACCGACCGCCCGGTCATCGCAGTGATGATCGCCTCACGGTCGAACTCCCCGACGGCGCCGGTGGCCACCACCTTCCCGTTGCGCAGGATCGTGATCCGCTCCGAGATCCGCAGCACTTCTTCGATCTTGTGGCTGACGAACACGAGGGCCACGCCGCCGCTCTTGAGCTGATCGACCACCCGGAAGAGCGCGTCGACCTCGCGCCAGGTGAGCGCGGTGGTCGGCTCGT
>DAIESZ010000157.1 GCA_027346035.1 Propionibacteriaceae bacterium | reverse complement strand
GCGAGCCGAGCGACGACGAGATCGCCCTGATGCACGCCTACCGGAGCGACTTCCTCGAGGGTGTGATCACCGAGAGCGAGGACGACGACCTGATGGAGCGCTACCTCGAGGGTGAGGATCTCGCCATCGAGTCGGTGCGCGCGGACCTGCTCACGGCGATCGCCCACGGCACGTTCCACCCCGTGGTACCGGTGCAGCCGGCCAATGGCGTGGGCGTCGAGGAACTGTTCAGCATCATCGAGAACGGCTTTCCCCACCCCGCATTGCATCCGCTGCCCACCGTCACCTCCGTCGACGGCAGCGAGATCCTGCCGGTCGCCTGCGACCCCGACCAGCCACTCGTCGCCGAGATCGTGCGCACCACCTCCGACCCGTTCGCCGGGCGCCAGAGCATGGTGCGGATCTTCTCGGGCACGCTGCGCACCGACGACGTCGTCCACGTCGCGGGCCACCGCGACGTGTTCACGGGCAGCGAGGACACCGCCCACCCGGGCCACGACGAGGAAGAGAAGATCGGTCCCCTGTCCTTTCCTGTCGGCGTCGAGATGAAGCAGAAGGCGTCGGCGATCGCCGGCGACATCGTGCTGGTATCGAAACTCACCCGGGCCGAAACCTCCGACACCCTGTCGGCCAAGGACCGTCCCGCACTCGTCGAGCCGTGGAAGCAGCCCGAGCCGCTGCTGCCGGTGGCCCTCAGCGCGGCCAGCCGCCACGACGAGGACAAGCTGGCCGGAGCACTGGCGCGGCTCGTCGTCGAGGACACCACGGTGCGTCTCGATCGTCCAGCGGAGACCGACCAGCTCCTGCTGTGGACGATGGGCCAAGCCCACATCGACCTGCTGTTGGCGCGCCTCACCGACCGGTACGGCGTCCACGTCGAGAGCGAGCCCGTGCGCGTCGCGGTGCGCGAGACGTTCGTCGCCCCGATCAAGGCCCATGGCCGCCACGTCAAGCAGTCGGGGGGCCACGGCCAGTACGCCGTGTGCGACCTCGAGATCGAGCCGCTCGAGCGGGGCGCCGGCTTCGAATTCGTCGACAAGGTCGTCGGTGGTTCAGTGCCCCGCCAGTTCATCCCCTCGGTCGAGAAGGGCGTGCGCAGCCAACTCGAGAAGGGCACCATCTCGGGCCATCCTCTGGTCGACGTCCGGGTCACCCTCTACGACGGCAAGTCCCACTCGGTCGACTCATCCGACATGGCCTTCCAAACGGCCGCGTCGATGGCGATCAAGGAGGCCGCCACTGCGAAGAACATCGCGCTGCTCGAACCGATCGACGAGGTCACCGTCTCCATCGGCGACGAGTACCTCGGTGCCGTGATGACCGACCTGTCGAACCGTCGCGGGCAGTTGCTCGGCACCGATTCCGACGGCGACGGCAACTCGGTGATCCGGGCGCTGGTGCCGGCGTCCGAACTGTCGCGCTATGCGATCGACCTGCGCGGCATCGCCCACGGCAGCGGCAGCTTCACCCGGCACTTCCACGGCTACGAGACGATGCCCGCGAACCTGGCCGAGGGGTACCTGGCCAAGGAGTGATCGGCCCGGAGCCATTAGGCTGGCGGGCCGTGGCCCCCACCGAACCCGACCCGCCCTCCCGACCCGGCGACCTGCGTCCCCGGGTGCATCGCGACGTCGTCTCGTTCGTGCGGCGCAGCAGCCGGATGAACACCAGCCAACAGCGGAACTGGGACGCCTGGCACGACCGGTACGTCATCGACGTGCGCCGGGGCGAGCGGGACACCTCGGTGCACCCGGACGCCACCGTCGACTGGGCTGCGACCTTCGGGCGGGTGGGTCCGCTGGTCGTCGAGGTGGGGTCGGGCACTGGCGACTCGCTGATCCCGATGGCCGCCGCGCGCCCCGACCATGACGTCGTCGCGTTCGAGGTGTTCGAGCCGGCGGTCGCGAGCACGATCGGACGCCTGGGCCGCGAGGGTGTCGAGAACGTCCGGATCGTCATGGGGGACGCCGTCGAGGGCCTCACCCACCTGTTCGCCCCCGCGTCGATCGCGGAAATCTGGATCTTCTTCCCGGACCCCTGGCACAAGTTGAAGCACCACAAGCGCCGCCTCGTCGACGCCGAACTCGCTCGGGTGGCGCACCGGGTGGTGGTGCCCGGTGGGCGCCTGCGTCTGGCCACCGACTGGGCCGACTACGCCCATGCGATGCGCGAGTTGCTCGACGCGGCTCCCGGCTGGGCCAATGACCACCCCGACGACGACGGGTGGGCCCCCCGCTTCGCGGAGCGTCCGGTCACCAAGTACGAGCGACGCGGGCTCGAGGCCGGACGCCGGGTGCACGACCTCACCTACCGGAGGCTCCCGTGACGGCCCGGCGGTGGCGCCTCGATCTCGGCTACGACGGTGCGGCATTCTCGGGGTGGGCGGCCCAGCCCGACCGGCGCACCGTCCAGGGGGTTCTCACCGAGGCCATCACCCGGGTGTTGCGGCTGCCCGACCCGGTGCAGCTGGTCGTCGCGGGCCGCACCGACTCCGGCGTCCACGCCCGCGGGCAGGTGGCCCACGTCGACCTGCCGGCCGACACGTCCGCGGACGCGCTGATGCACCGGCTGGCGCGGGTGCTGCCCGACGACGTCGCCGTGCACCGGGTGATCCCGGCCGCGCCGGGTTTCGACGCCCGGTTCTCGGCGGTGTGGCGCCGCTACACCTACCGTCTCTGGGACGACGCGTCGCGGCCCGACCCGCTGCTGCGCCGTCACGTGACCCTGGTGCGGGACCATCTCGACATCGAACGCATGCACGTCGCCGCCCGGACCCTGGTCGGCCTGCACGACTTCGCCGCGTTCTGCAAGCCGCGGGACGCAGCAACCACGATCCGCACGGTGCAGTGGATCGGGGTTTCCCGCGCCGGGGACGCGGCCGGCACCGTCGAGGTGGGCCTGCGGGCGGACGCGTTCTGCCACTCGATGGTGCGAGCCGTGGTCGGTGCCCTGGTCGCCGTCGGCGCCGACCGCCGCAGCGACCGGTGGCTGGCCGAGGTGCTCTCCTCGCCAGTGCGCCACTCACAGGTGATCGTCCTGCCGCCCCACGGACTGTGCCTCGAGGAGGTCGGTTACCCCCCCGATGATCAGCTCGCCGCCCGCGCGGCGGAGGCGCGGGCAGTCCGAACCCTGCCGATCCCCACCCCACACCCGCCGAGCGACCAGGACCACGCATGAGT
>DAIESZ010000156.1 GCA_027346035.1 Propionibacteriaceae bacterium | reverse complement strand
CCTCTCCGAGCCCGTCGCCCGCCGGCTGGCGCTCAGCGAACTCGATCGGGGCCGGCTCGCCCGGCGGCGGGAGAGCGAGCTCGCCCGCGTCCGGTCGATGCCGCCTCCGTCGCTTCCCGCGCCGACGGAGCAGTGGTGGCCGGCCCCGGCGAACCTGACCGACCAGTAACGACCGTGATCGTGCAGTGAATGGAAGGTGCCCGTATTGTGAACCCCATGAGTTACGCCCTGGGAATCGATATCGGCGGATCAGGCGTCAAGGGTGCGCCGGTCGATCTGGAAGCCGGAGGGTTCGCGGCCGATCGCCTCCGCATCGATACGCCCGCCAAGTCCACTCCCGCCAACGTGGTCAAGGTGGTCGCCGAGATCGTCGCGAGCTTCGCCGACATCATCGGTGATGCGCCCGTGGGCGTCACGATCCCCGCGCCGGTGCGTCACGGCGTGGTGCCGATGATCGCGAACCTCGACAAGAAGTGGGTCAACCTCGAGGCCGAGAAGTTCTTCTCCGACGAGCTGCAGCGTCCGGTGACCATCGTCAACGACGCCGACGCCGCCGGCGTCGCCGAGGTGCGCTACGGCGCGGCCAAGGGTCAACGGGGTGTCGTGATCGTCACGACGCTCGGCACCGGCATCGGCAGCGCGGTCATCAACGACGGCGTGCTGCTTCCGAACACCGAACTGGGTCATCTCGAGATCGATGGCTTCGACGCCGAGAAGCGGGCCGCCGCCTCGGCCAAGACCCGCGAGGAGCTCAGCTTCAAGGAGTGGTCGAAGCGACTCCAGCGCTATTACGAGACGCTCGAGCAGTTGTTCTGGCCCGACCTGTTCGTCGTCGGCGGCGGCGTCAGCAAGCAGAGCGACAAGTTCCTGCCGAACCTCGTCCTCAACACCCCGATCGTGCCGGCCCAGCTGCGCAACAGCGCGGGCATCATCGGCGCCGCGGTCCTGGCCGTCGAGGCGGTGGCCGCTCGTTCGGTGCACGCGCCCACGCATTCGGTCGAGGATGCCGTGCACGAGGAGGTCGTGCAGGAGGAAGCAGCCAGCTGAATCCGACGTGGAAGGGGCGGGACGGCGGGTCGTCGTCCCGCCCCTTCCACGTCGATGAGGCCTCACATGCGTTCGGGTGCCTCGATGCCGAGCAGGTCGAGCCCCCGAGCCAGCACCTCGCGGGTCACCGCGCACAGCGCCAACCGGGACGCCCGCACCTCGCCCTCACTGCGCAGCACCGGGCACTGCTCGTAGAAGGTCGAATAGGCGGTGGCAAGCTCGAACAGGTATCCGCACAGCCGGTGGGGCTGCAGGGTGTCGGCCACCTCGGCGACGGTCTCACCGAAGCGGGTGAGCAGCAGCGCGAGCCCCTGCTCAGCCGGCTCGCCCAGCACAGTGACCCCGCCGAACCCGATCTGCTCGGCCTCGGCCCGGCGCAGGATCTGGTTGATCCGGGCGTGGGCGTACTGCAGGTAGGGGCCGGTGTCCCCGGTGGTCTGCACCATCCGCTCGGCGTCGAAGACGTAGTCCTTCTGGATGCCGTTGGACAGGTCGGCGTACTTGATCGCGGCGAGCGCGATCTCGGGCGAGGCCTCCTGCTCGGCGGCGTCCAGGAGGTCGGTGAGCGTGGCGGCCGACCCGTCGCGGGTCCGGAACGGCTTGCCGTCGTTGCCGAGCACCATGCCGTAGCCGACGTGGCGGGCCTCGACGCCGTCGGGCAGGTATCCGGCCACCCGGGCCACGGCGAACATCTGGGCGAAGTGGCCGGCCTGGCGCGCGTCGGTGACGTAAATGATCCGATCGGCATGCATCTGCCCGACCCGGCGCCGCATGGCCGCGAGGTCGGTGCAGGCATAGCCGAAGCCGCCGTCGCGCTTGCGCACGATGAGCGGGGCGTCGAACCGCTCGACCCACACGACGAGCGCCCCGTCGTCGATCGTCGCGATCCCCCGCTGCTCGAGGTCGCGGGCGATCACCGGCAGGTCGTCGTTGTAGCTGCTCTCGCCCGCGATGTCGTCGTCGCTGAGCAGCACGTGCAGCCGGGCGTAGGTCTGGTTGAAGCCGGCCATCGACACGTCGATGAGCTGGCGCCAGATCGCGTGGGTGCGCTGGTCGCCCGACTGCAGCGCGACGACCCGCAGCCGGGCGGCGTCCGCGAAGGCGGGGTCGGCCTGGAAATGCGCGTTGGCCCGCTTGTAGAGCGCCTCGGCGGCCGGCAGGTCGAGCGTGCCGACGTCGAGGTCTTCGACCAGCACCTGCTCGACGAGCATGCCGAACTGGGTTCCCCAGTCGCCGATGTGGTTCTGCGCGATGACCCGGTGCCCCTGGGCCCGCAGCACCCGGTTGAAGCAGTCGCCGATGATCGTCGTGCGCAGGTGGCCGACGTGCATCTGCTTGGCGACGTTCGGTGCGGAGTAGTCGATGACCACCGTGCGGGGACTCTCGACCTGGACGATCCCGATGTGCGGGTCGGCCAGCAACTCGGACGCCGCCCTCGCCAGCACCTCGGACGACAGCCGGATGTTGATGAAGCCCGGGCCTGCGATCTCGAGCGGCTCGCACAGGTCGCCGAGGTCGAGGCGCTCGACGATGGACTGCGCCACCTCGCGGGGCGAGCGTCCCTCGGCCTTGGCCAGGCGCAGCGCCACGTTGGACTGGAAGTGCCCGAACTGCGGCTTGGTGGCCGGACGCAACTCGGGATCGATCCCGGCGACGTCGGCGATCCGCTGGCTGATGATCGAGGGGAGTGACGGCATGAGCGTCATTTTCCCACAGCGGCGCCAATGCCCCTGACCAGCGGCGGGCCGCGCCGGACGGACGTCCGGGACAGACCGGCGTCCGGGACGGTCCGGCGTCCGGGCGGCGAGGTCCGAGTTGCTGGCGATCGCTGCTACGGCTGGCGATCCCGACGCACCGGCGGCCGGCGGCTGGCGATCACTGCTCCGGCTGGCGAAAACAACACCCCATGAGCAGAGATCGCCAGCAACTCGGCAGACATCGCCAGCCACACCGTCGAAATCGCCAGCCGCACGACCTCGACATCCCCAGCCACCTGCTCGACGTGCCGAGGAACCTGCGCGACACACCCCCCACCCGCTCGACATGTCCGGGACAGCTGCGCGGGCCGGCAGATCGGTGCAGGATGGAACAAATGATGGGACGCCGGTGTTTTGCCGAGCATCGGGCCCCGGTGGGGCCCTCGTGACGTTCCCCTCTGTCACGTTCCCTCGACGTTCAACGCAAGGAGTTCCATGTCCAGCGTTCCCACGATCACGCTCAACGATCAGGTGACGATCCCGCAGCTCGGTTTCGGAGTGTGGCAGGTCGGCAACGACGAGGTCGTTCCCGCCGTTGCCAAGGCCCTCGAGGTCGGCTACCGCCACATCGACACGGCCGCCGCCTACCAGAACGAGGCCGGGGTCGGCCGTGCCATCCGCGAGTCCGGCGTCGCCCGCGACGACCTGTTCGTCACCACCAAGCTCTGGAATTCCGACCACGCCGCCGCGGACGCCCGCCGGGCCATCGAGCGCAGCCTCGAGAACCTCGGGCTCGACCACGTCGACCTCTACCTCATCCACTGGCCGGCGGTGAAGAAGTACGGCGACCTCTACATCGAGGCGTGGGAGGCCATGCATCAGTTCCAGGCCGAGGGCCTCACCCGCAGCATCGGCGTCAGCAACTTCAACGTCGAACATCTCGACGCGCTCACCGGCACGGTACCGACGGTGAACCAGATCGAGATGCACCCGACGTTCACCCAGGCCTCGCTGCGCGCCACCCTCTCCGAACGCGGCATCCACCCCGAGGCGTGGAGCCCGTTGGGGCAGGCGAAGGACCTGCAGAACCCGGTCATCGCCGAGATCGCCAAGTCACTGGGAAAGTCGCCGGCCCAGGTGATCATCCGCTGGCACCTGCAGATCGGCAACATCGTCATTCCGAAGTCGGTCACCCCCGAGCGCATCGCCGAGAACTTCGACGTGTTCGACTTCGACCTCGACCCCACCCAGATCGATCGCATCAATGCACTCGACGCGGGCAACCGCATCGGCGGCGACCCGGCCACGGCCACGTTCTGAGCCGCAGCCGTCGGCGTCCCCACCGGACGCCGTCGCGACCCGTGGCTCCACCCGGACGAACCGCCAGTTGCGACGACCAGTGAAACACCCGCAACGGCCCGCAGGATTCTCTCCCCAGCGGGCCGTTGCGGCGTCCGGGATCAGGCGGCGTGCAGCAGCACCCACGTGTGGCCGGGCTTCAGCGTGATCGGCCCACCGGGTGCGGTGAACGAGAACGGGGCCGACACCGCCGTGCGGCGCCAGGTCCCGGTGACTCGCTTGCCGTCGCGGTAGACGTCGACCACGCCCTGCCCGACGGTGTCGGACACGATCGAGAGGTCGGACGTGC
>DAIESZ010000153.1 GCA_027346035.1 Propionibacteriaceae bacterium | reverse complement strand
GCTCTAAACTGCGAAGAGGGGGGCTGCGGACGTTGTCTACCACGCCGACACGGTGCTGTGGCGCAACCCCTGGCCGGGTGGGCACTGGTCGGACGACCAGCACGCCACGGCGCAGATGCTGCACGGGATGGCCGACTGGGTCGAGGGAGCCGGCCCGCAGCCCTACCCACTGCGCGAGGCCCTCGAGGACGCCGCGGTCGGTTTCGCGGTCGAGCGGTCCGCCGCCGAGGACCGTCCCGTGGAGATCACCGACCAGCCCTGGTGGTGAGTGGCCCACCCAGTCCTACGCTGGCCAGAGAGGGCGGCCCGTCCGCACGGGGCGGGGCGGTCGAAGGAGCGCACGTGGACGTCTATCTCATGCAGCACGGCGTAGCCAGTTCTGCGGCGGACGACCCCGCCCGCCCGCTCACGCCATCGGGTCGGCTGGAGGTCGACCAGGTCGCGGGGAAGGCCGCCACCTGCGGCGTCCGGGCACGACGGTGCATCCACAGCGGGAAGTTGCGGGCGGAGCAGTCGGCCCGCATCATCGGCGAGGCGCTCGGTGCTCAGGTCGGGGCCCGCGGCGGACTCAATCCGTCCGACCCCGTCGAGCCGATCGCCGACTGGTTGCGGAACGAATCGAAGGCCCATCCCGACGACGCGATCGCTCTCGTCGGACACCTCCCATTCCTCGACCGCCTGGCGTCCGTGCTCATCGTGGGACAGCCGGAGGCGCACCCGATCCGGTTCGAGAACGCCGGGCTGGTGAAACTCGTGCCGAGGCAGGACGGGCCCGGGTTCGCCGTGGCGTGGATCCTCACCCCCGACCTTGCCTCCGGCGACGGCCCGCGCTGAACCCGGGGTCGGGCAACCCGAAGCGCTCTCTTCTCAGCGCCCTTGGGACGCGGTAGCGTCCCGCCCCGAGAGGGGGAGCGCCAATGGAGCCTGTCAGCGGGGCACGCACCTTCACCGCCGTGGCGGCGGACTATGACGCCTTCATGGGACGCTACTCCCGGCCGCTGGCGCCGCTGTTCGCCGACTTCGCCAGCGTCCGCCCTGGGATCCGCGCGCTCGACGTGGGCTGCGGTCCGGGCGCGCTCACCACGGAACTGGTCCGGCGTCTGGGAGCGGAGGCCGTCGCGGCCTGCGACCCGGCGCCCCCGTTCGTGGTCGCCTGCCGCAACCGGCTACCAGGGGTCGACGTGAGGCCCGGCTCGGCCGAACAGGTGCCCTTCGACGACCCCTTCGATGTGGTCACCGCCCAGTTGGTGCTGCAATTCGTGTCCGACCCGGCCCGTGTCGCGTCGGAGTTCATCCGGGTCACCCGGCCCGGCGGCGTCGTTGCCACCTGCGTCTGGGACTACTCCGAAGGCACGCGCCTGCTGCGCGCCTTCCGGGAGGCGGCCCTCGCGCTCGACGCCAACGCGCCCGAGGAACTGCGCGAACTGCGCTTCGGGCGGGAGGGCGACCTCGCTCAATGGCTCGAGGACGCCGGCTTCGACGACGTCACCGAGACCACCCTGGCGGTGTCGGCGTCCTACGCGGACTTCGACGACCTGTGGGCGTCACTGCTCACCGGCATTGGCCCGGCGGGCGCCTACACCGTGCGGCTGCCGGTGTCCCGGCGCGAGACGCTGCGCGCCGCCCTCCATGACAACCTGGGCAAGCCCTCCGGCGCCTTCACCCTCGACGCCGTCGCCCGGGCGGGACGCGGACGCCGCGCCTGAGGCTTCGCCGCGGCGGCGAGCAGCCACCCGGTCACGCACAGCAGCCACTCAGTGAGACGGCGCTAATCTCGGACCGACCGACCAACCGCCGGGGAGGTCCCTGGCCATGATCACGACCCTCCACCACCCACCGGGCAGCGAAGCCGCCCTGACGCGCGACGGACCACGCTTGCGGAGCGAAGGAGACCACCATGACCCGTGCCACCCCGCCCTCACTCTCCCAGGCCGTCGGCGACGCTCTCGCTGCTGGTCTTGGGAGGGTCCGGCGCGAGGACGCCGTGCAGCGACCCTTCGGTGGCCCGCGAGGCAACGCCCAGCTCACCGCGTGGACCGGGCTGCTGCTGTTCGTCCTGTTCGCCGCGGAGGGGGTCACGATTGTCAGCCTCCGCGGCCTGCTGTCGTGGCACATCGCCATCGGCGCGATCCTCATCCCGGTCGCGTTGCTCAAGACCGCATCCACCGGCTGGCGGATCCTGCGCTACTACGTCGGCAGCAGGATCTACGTGCAGGCCGGACCACCACCGATCCTGCTGCGCCTGCTCGGCCCGATCGTCATCCTCACCACACTCGCGGTCCTGGGAACGGGCGTGATGCTCATCGTCGTCGGACCCACGGACCGTGGCGGGATCTGGCTCGGGCTGCACAAGGTCACCTTCGTGCTCTGGTTCGCCGCGATGGCCGCCCACGTGCTGACGCGCTTCATCCCGGCGGTAATGACCGTCAACGAAGGATCCCGGAGCCCGCGGAGGGTGCCCGGATGGCAGGGCCGCGCCGCAGCCCTGATCGGCAGTGTCGCCGTCGGTGTCGTCCTCGCGCTCGTGCTCGTCCGGGCCGACGGCGCCTGGGCAGCCATCGCCGGTCACGGCGAGGAAGGCAGTGGACCGAGCACCACGTCGGTCTCGACGGGACGCTGAGCGTTCCGCCGAGTTCGAGCGGGCGCTCCACTGCCGGCCACACCGAGCGGCGGCGACCGGTCGGCATCAGCCGGCGAGAGTCTCCATCCACCCCGGGATGCGTCAGAAGACACCGATCGCGCACGCCGGATCTCACCCGCCACGAGCACTCCTCGCCATGACCGGGGCCGGGGACGGGCTGTGGGTGGGAATCACCGGCCGATGGTCCGCCCGACAGGCGGCGTGCAACCGGGCACTTTCCCCGGTCGAAGCGTCAACCCGGCGAAGGATCCGCGTCGATCTCGTTCGGACGCTGCTCAGATCCGGCCGGGGCGGACGCGACGATCGTGAGCACGGCGTCCCCGTACTGCTCGAGCTTCTTCAGGCCCACGCCGTTCACCGCCATCAACTCCTCGAGCGATGAGGGTCGGGCCCGCGCAATCCCGGTCAGCGTGCTGTCGGGGAACACGACGTATGCCGGAACCGACGTGGCTCGGGCCGTGTCGGCCCGCCACGCCCGGAGCAGCTCGAAGACCTCGCGATCACTGGCGTCGAGCATGTCAGCCGCCAGCGAGCGCGTCCGCGGCACCCTGTCCGGACCCGTGGCGGTCCTGCGGCCGGGCCGCTGGGTCCGAACCACCGTTTCCGTCCGCATCTGCACCTGGTGGTCCCCCCGCAGGACCGGCCACGATGCCTCCGTCAGGTTCAGCGTGCCGTGGCCGTCGCCGGACACAGCCAACAGGCCGTTCGCCAGAAGCTGCCGCGCCACCGCCCGCCACTGCAGGTCGGTGAGCTCGGTGCCGATCCCGAAGGTACTGAGACCGTCGTGGCCCCACTGCTCGACGCGTTCGGTGCGCTTGCCGAGCAGGATGTCGATAAGGTGCCCCGCCCCGTACTGCTGGTTGCGCTCACGCTTGAGCCGCACGATGGTTGAGAGCAGCTTCTGCGCCGGAACGGTGCCGTCCCAGGCCTCGGGCGGGCTCAGGCACGTGTCGCAGTTGCCGCAGGGCTCACTGGACTCCCCGAAGTGGTCGAGGATCAGCTGCCGACGGCACCGGAGCGTCTCACACAGCCCGAGCATCGAGTCGAGGTGCTGGCCGAGGAGTCGTTTGTGCTGGAGGTCGCCCTCCGACCCCTCGATCATCTGCCGCTGCTGCACCACGTCGGCCAGCCCGTAGGCCATCCAGGCGGTCGCGGGGAGCCCGTCGCGCCCGGCGCGTCCGGTCTCCTGGTAGTACCCCTCGATGCTCTTCGGCAGGTCCAGGTGCGCGACGAACCGCACATCGGGCTTGTCGATCCCCATGCCGAAGGCGATCGTGGCGACCATCACCACGCCGTCCTCCCGCAGGAACCGGGTCTGGTTGGCCGACCGGACCGCCGACGGCAGGCCCGCGTGGTACGGCAGTGCGGTCACGCCCTCCTTGCTGAGGGTTTCGGCGGTCTTCTCCACCGACTTGCGTGACAGGCAGTAGACGATGCCGGCCTCGCCGGCGTGTGCCTCGCGGATGAAGCGCAGCAGCTGCTGCCTGGCTTCGAGCTTGTCGACGATGGTGTAGCGGATATTCGGGCGATCG
>DAIESZ010000134.1 GCA_027346035.1 Propionibacteriaceae bacterium | reverse complement strand
CGGCAGGTGGCAGCCGGGTTGCCGGACGTCGAGGGCACGGGCGGCCAGGGTGTAGGCCCGCAGCGCGACGGGCGGGATGCCGGTGACGTTGACGCCGGGCAGGTCGACGTGCGGCTGGGCCGGCAGAGGGGGCGATGCGGGCGGGGCGGCACGCAGCCGCTCGAACAGGCTCAGATCCGGCGGCGCGGGCGGGAGTTGCGGCGTGACGGAGGCTGCGGTCGTGGGAGCGCCCGACGTCCCGGCCGAACTTGCCGTCGGGCTCGCGGCGCTCGCCAAGGCCGCGGCCAGGCCGAGCGGCACGACGATGGCCAGCGGGATCAGACCCTGCGGGCGGCTCAGAGCGCGGCGGGCGAGCGGCAGTCGCGCACGTGCGTGGCGAGCGGATCGGGCGGTGTCACGGCGGCGAGGAGAAAACACGGGCGCGGTTTACCCCGCGGGTACGACGTCCATTCATGGTGAGGGCCCCGCCTGTGCGAACAGGTCGAGGCCCTCATCAGGCTCGCGTGGTCGGGACGGCGGGATTTGAACCCACGACCCCTTGACCCCCAGTCAAGTGCGCTACCAAACTGCGCCACGTCCCGGTGCCCGCTGAGCAGGCGAGGCCAGCCTATCGCACCGCGACGGCCGCGGTCGGGTCTCGGCGGCTGATCAGCGGCGCTTGCGCTTCTCGCGCTCGCGCACGCTGAGTTCGATCGGCGTGCCTACGAAGCCGAACTGCTCACGCAACCGCCGCTCCAGGAACCGGCGGTAGCCGGCCTCAAGAAAGCCCGTCGCGAACACGACGAACCGGGGCGGCCGGGTGTCGGCCTGCGTGGCGAACAGGATCCGAGGTTGCTTCCCACCCCGTAGCGGCGGAGGCGTGGCCGCGACGACGTCGCCGAGGAAGGCGTTGAGCCGTCCGGTCGACACCCGCGTCTCCCAGCCTTCGAGCGCGGACTCGAGGGCCTGTGCCAGCCGGTCGACGTGCCGGCCGGACAGTGCGGAGAGGTTCACCCGGGGTGCCCACCGCACCTGCACGAGCTCGCGGTCGATCTCGCGCTCGAGGTAGTAGCGCCGCTCGTCGTCGATGAGGTCCCACTTGTTGTACGCCACCACCAGGGCCCGGCCCGCTTCCTGGACCATCGACATGATCCGCAGATCCTGCTCGGTGATGGGCTGTGAGGCGTCGACAAGGACGACGGCGACCTCGGCCTTGTCCAGCGCGCTCTGGGTGCGCAACGAGGCGTAGAAGTCGGCGCCCTCGCTCTGGTGGGTGCGCCGACGGATTCCCGCTGTATCGACAAAGCGCCAAGTCTTCCCGCCGACTTCGACGAGCTCGTCGACCGGGTCCCTCGTCGTCCCCTCGGTGGGGTCCACGACCACCCGCTCCTCACCCGCGAGCTGGTTGAGCAGGCTCGAATTGCCGACGTTGGGTTTGCCGAGCAGGGCGACACGGCGCGGGCCGGTGCGCTCGGGCTCCCGTGCCTCCGGCACCTCGGGCAGCACCGCGAGGATCGCGTCGAGCAGATCGCCGCTGCCCCGACCGTGCAGCGCGGAGACGGCCCAGGGCTGGCCGAGGCCCAGCGCCCACAGCGCATTCGCCTCGAGTTCGGCCCCCTGGTCGTCGACCTTGTTCGCGGCAAGCACCACCGGTTTGCCCGCCCGGCGTAGCACCCGCACCACGGCGTCATCGGTGTCGGTGGGTCCCACGGTGGCGTCGACCACGAAGACCACGGCGTCCGCCGTCTGGATCGCGAGCTCGGCCTGGGCCGCCACCCGTCCAGCCATCCCGGCCGCGTCCTTCTCCCAGCCGCCGGTGTCGACGACGGTGAACCGACGTCCGCTCCACGAGGTGTCGTAGGCCACCCGATCTCGGGTCACTCCTGGAGTGTCCTGGACGACGGCCTCGCGCCGCCCCAGGATCCGGTTGACCAGCGTCGACTTGCCCACGTTCGGGCGCCCGACCACGGCCACGACCGGAAGCGGGCCGACGCCTTCCCACTCGTCGCGCTGCTGCCCCGACACGTCTCTCCTAGCCACTGGTCCCCTAGCCTTCGGTGCCCTGGCCGTCGGTGCCCGGGCCGTCGGTGACCTGGCCGTCGGTGCCCGGGCCATCGGTGACCTGGCCGGCGGTGACCGGGCCACCTGTGGCAAGCGCAGCACCCGCGGCCTGTACGAGCTCGCTCACGGCCTCGGTCACCTCAGCGAGCGTGAGCTCGGTGGCATCGATCACGACCGCGCCGGGTGCCCGGGTCAGCGGAGACGCGGCCCGGGTGGAGTCGATGTGGTCGCGCCGGGCTAGGTCGCGCTCGGTCTGGTCGACCGAGCCCGCGGCGGTGAGCTCGGCATGCCGGCGCTGGGCCCGGGTTTGGGTGGAGGCGGTGAGGAACACCTTGACCGCAGCCTCGGGGGCCACGACCGAGCCGATGTCACGCCCCTCGACGACGATCCCCCCAACCCCGATCATGGCACGCTGCATCTCGACCAGCCGCTCACGCACTTCTGGCACTGCACTGACGGGGCTCACCGCGGCGGTCACCTCCGCGGAGCGGATCTCGGTCGTGACGTCGTGCCCGTCGACCCTCACCCGGGAGACCTCCGGCGAGGTCGTCACGGCGATCTCCGGACTCTCGCACGCCTGCGCCACTGCAGAGGCGTCGTGCACGTCGACCCCGATGGCGAGCATCCACCACGCCAGTGCCCGGTACATCGCGCCGGTGTCGAGGTAGCGCAGTCCGAACCGGCGCGCAACTGCCCGCGACACGCTCGACTTCCCGGATCCCGACGGTCCGTCGACGGCCACCACGAGGGTCGACGGGTGGGTCGGGGCGGTCACCGAAGGGCTCCTGTCGCACGAGGCGGCCCATGCCCGGAACCGGGCGGCCGCAAGCGGGTTCTCCCTGTAGCCTACTGGCCCCGCGCCCCCCGGCCCGTGCGAGCGATCGGGCGACTGATGGGGCCGCACCTGCTAGTCCGGCTGCAGCGGATCGGGCTCCTGGACCGACCAGCCGCGCCGCACCAGTTCCTGGGAGAGCTGCGGGGCCGCGTCGGGGAGCACGGCAAGCTCGACGAGTCCGAGCGGCTGCCCCTGCGCGTGCTCGATACGCACATCCTCGACGTTCACCCCGGAGTCGGCGGCGTCGGCGAGCAGCCGGGCCAGTTCGCGGGGTCGGTCGGTGACCACCACCGGCAGGAATGCATAGAGCGCCGGAGCCGAGCCATGCTTGCCGGGGATCCTCCGTCTTCCCCGGTTGCCCTGCTCGAGCAGCGCGACCAGCGCGCGGTCGCTGCTGCCGCCGGCGGGGTCGAGAGCGTCGAGGACGGTGTCGAGGTCGGCGCGGACCTCGCGCAGCACCGCCGCCACGGCGTCGGCGTTCGTGGTCAGGATGTCGCGCCACAGTTGCGGGTCGGACGCCGCGAGCCTGGTGACGTCGCGCACGCCCTGGCCGGACAACCTGAGCACCGGCTCGTCCGCACCGGCCAGGCGGGCGGCCATCAGGCTCGCCAGCACCTGGGGAGCATGCGAGACGAGCGCCACTGCTTGATCGTGGGCACGCGCGGGCATCTCGACTGGGACCGCCCCGCACGCACGAACCAGACCGCGCACCGCGGCCAGCGTTCGCGGCGAGGTCGCCGCCGACGGCGTGAGCACCCACGGGCGCCCGAGGAACAGGTCGGCGCGAGCGGCGCGCGGACCGCTTCGTTCCCGCCCGGCCATCGGATGCCCGCCGACGAAATCCTCAACGTCCTGCGCGAGATGAGATTGCACCTCAAGCAGAACATTGGACTTCACACTCGCCACATCGGTAAACGTCAGGGCGAGGCGAGACCTCTTTGCCTGCTCGTAGGCCACGGCGATGTGCGCAGGGGGAACGGCGAGCACGGCCACCTCACACGGGCGGGGCGGCGGGCCGAGGTGCCCCGCGCCCAGCGACGCCGCCACCCGAGCCTGCTCCGGGTCTGCATCGGAGAGAAAGACCGGGACTCCGAGGGCGGTTAGGGCCAGGGCCACCGACGTCCCGATCAGTCCGGTGCCAACCACGGCGACCGACTCGAGGGAGGCGGCGGGCCGAAGCCGCCCATCATCGCCTGTCATGCGGAAAGGTCGGGCCGGAGCGCTTGGGCGCCCCGCTTGTAGACGTGCTTCACCGCCGGCCTCGGTGCGGACGTCTCGACGTGCGCCAGCACGCGTACCACGCGAGGCAGGGCGCCGGGCACGTCGATCTCGCGGGCGCACAGCAGCGGGACGTCGGCGAGCTCGAGGTGGCGTGCGGCGGCGGCCGGGAACTGCGAGACGAGGTCAGGCGTGGAGGTGAACAGAACCGAGATGATCGAGTCGGAAGTCAGCGCATTCTCCTCCAGCATCGCGGACACCAGCTCGGTGACTGCCTCCCGCATCTCATCCGGGTCGTCGCGTTCGAGCTGGGTCGCCCCGCGGATCGCGCGCACTGCCACATGAACCTCCTTGAGTCTGCGTCGCACCTTATCGGGGAAGCCTCCCTACTCCGTCACGACGTGCCGACCTTGAGTCAAGGCGTGTCAGCGTCTCATCGATTCGCGACCGAGGCGCTTTGTCTTGGTAGCAGTTCAGTTCTTCACCACGCTATCGATAAAGAGGTAGAGAGCTACTGCGATTCATCGAGGCACAGCCTCTCGTCGCCACGGCTAGGGGCACCTCGCTGGTGTGAGCGGCTCGGCCGGGCCGACCCGCACCACCGCCGGGGCGCGCCCGGTTCCGCTCATCGGCCTCGACGGCCTGCGGACCCAGCCACGTCTCGCAAGTACTGATCACGTCCGCCTGCCGAAGACTTGTCGATACAGAGACCTATCGAGTCAGCGGGCGCGAGAGTACACGGACTATGCATCGGTACGACGACTTATCGCGATACCGATGACTCTCCTTGCGGCGCCGAGGAAGACATGTCGATCTGATGGGATGCCGC
>DAIESZ010000101.1 GCA_027346035.1 Propionibacteriaceae bacterium | reverse complement strand
TCGAGCGACTCCGACTACGTCGAGGGCACCGCCGAGCGCTGACCCGCGTCTGCCCAACCCACCGAGTGCCTCCCGGAGCGATCCGGGGGGCACTCTGGCGTTCCCGGGCTCCGAGACGTATTCGTTGAGCCGAATCGCGGTCACTGCCGCGCGTCGCCCATTTCGATCGCGGCGATCGTCCGTCGGGGTCGCACGGCGGCGGGATGCGAGGTGTCGAAATCGCGACGTTCGCTCGACAGTGAGGTGGAAGACTCATCCCGACCACGAGGAGAAGACCATGGCCCAGTACGCCGTCCTGATCTACGCAGCCGACGCGGCCCACCGCGACGACGCCGTCCAGGAGGAGCTCGAGGCGCACGAGCGGCACGCGCAGGAACTCGAGCGGAGCGCGTGCATGAGCGCCGCCTTCGCGCTCGAGTCCCGGGACACCGCCACCTCGATCCGGGCGGACGGGGTGACCGACGGCCCCTTCCTCGAGGCGAAGGAGGTGGTGGCCGGTTTCTACATCATCGACGCGACCGATCTGGACGCGGCTCTGGCCATCGCCCGGCTGAACCCCGTGCTCCGGCAGGGCGGAGGGGTCGAGGTGCGCCCGGTCGCGGGGAGCTTCGTCCGCCAACCGCTTCCGGCGTGACCGGCGGCGCAGCGGTGAGCGTCGACGAGGCGCTCACGCGGGCCCACAGGGACGGTTGGGGACAGGTTCTCGCCGTCACGGTTCATCTGGCCCGCGACCTTGATCTCGCCGAGGAGTGCGTCCAGGAGGCGTATGCGTCCGCGGTGACCGCCTGGGGTCGCGACGGCGTGCCTCGGAATCCCGTCGCGTGGCTCACCACCGCCGCGAAACGCCGGGCCGTCGACGCGGCGCGGCGAGAGCGGGTGCTGCGTGCCAAGCTGCCGCTGCTCGTCGAGCGGGGGGAGTGGGCTCCCGACGAGCCGGAGCCGGACCCTGAAAGCGCGTCCGCGGACGGCGTCCGGGACGAACGGCTGCGTCTGCTGTTCCTGTGCTGCCATCCCGCGCTCTCCCCGGACGCCCAGATCGCCCTGACGCTGCGCCTCGCGTGCGGAGTCTCGACGGCTGACATCGCGCGGCTGCTCCTCGTCTCCGACGCGGCGGTGAGCGCCCGGCTCACCCGGGCGAAGCGGAAGATCTCGCTGGCCCGCATCCCGTACCGGGTGCCGACGGCCGGGGAACTCCCGGATCGCCTGGGCGCCGTCCTCACCGTCGTGCACCTCATCTTCACGGCCGGCCACACGGCGCCCTCGGGATCCAGCCTGAGCCGTCCCGCACTCGCTGACGAGGCTGTCCGCCTGGCCCGGACGCTGCGCGAGTTGGCGCCCCGGGAGCCCGAAGTCCGGGGGCTGCTCGCGCTCCTCCTCGTCACCGACGCCCGACGGCGGACTCGCACCGACGAGAGCGGGAGGCCTCTGCGGCTCGCTGATCAGGACCGGTCCCAATGGGATCGGGCCGCGATCGCCGAGGCACGCGCCCTCATCCTGGAGTGCCTCAGCGAGGGTCGACCCGGTCGTTTCGCCCTGCAGGCAGCGATCGCGTCCCTGCACGCGGAGGCGCCGACCTTCGAGGACACCGACTGGGCGCAGATCGTCCGGCTCTACGACCACCTGCTGGTGGTCTGGCCCTCACCGGTCGTCGCGCTCAACCGGGCGGTGGCGGTCGCGGAGGCGGGCGCGCCGGCGCAGGCCCTGGCGGAGGTCGACGACCTGGAGCGCGGAGGCGGGCTCCGCGCGTATGCCTACCTCCACGCGGTCAAGGCCCATCTGCTCGAGCGGCAGGGGAGGAGCGTCGAGGCGGCGGCCGCGTACGGCCGTGCCTCGGAGCTCAGCGCGAACGAGGTCGAGAGCCGCTTTCTCGCCGAGTTGGGGGAGCGAGCGGCGGGTGACCTGGGCGAAGCTGCCGGCAGGATCGAGGGTGGAATCGGAGGCGCGACCTCGCCGGACCGCTGACGTTCACCGGCACGCCGGCGGCGTCCGGGCGCTGGGTCTGCAGAATCTGCACCACCTGCCATACCCCCACCAAATATGCCGGTGTGTGGCGGGTGGTGCGAGTTTCGCGGGATCGGGAGACGCAGCCTCGCACTGGAAGTGGGCAGCGACGGGAACCCGAGGTGGGCGGTGTCCGCTTGTGGGTCGACTACGACCTTGAAGTGGACAGCGTTCCGAGCTCGAAGTGGGCACTGTCCCGTTGTGGGTCGACTGCGACCTCAACGTGGGCAGTGCCCGTTGCCGGGCCGGCTCAGGCGGTGATCCGGACGCCGGCGTCCTTGGGCGGCAGCTCGATCCAGGTCTTCCCGGGCGCCACCTTGAGTGGCTTGCCGTCGGAGGTGGTGAAGCTGAACAACGACTCCACCGGTCCCTTCTTCCACGTGCCCGTGACGTACTTGCCCCCGTGCAGGTAGAAGAAGCTGCCCGAGGTGTTGACGATGTCGGTGACAGGGTCGTCGCCGCCGCGGCCGGAGTAGATCTTGCCCATCCGCCAATTTGCGCGGATGACGAGCACGTTGTCGGTGCGGATCCGGACGCCGGTGGCGGTGACGTGCGGTCCCCAGGGCTCGCTGCGGAGGTAGGTGTGGCTGCCCTTGTCGTAGCCGTAGCCCATGACGCAGCCCGGGTCGTACGTGACGGCGACCGAGGACGCCGGCTTGCCCCGGTTGGTCGACACCTCGGCGTCGGTGAGCGCGAACGGCAGGTAGGGCTCGGGCGGCGGCTTGCGCAGCCGGGTGGCGAGCCGGGCCAGTTCCGCCGGATGCGCGACGACCGCCCTGTCGTAGTAGGTGGTGCCCGAGATCTGGTAGACCCTGCTGCCGTCGATGCCGTAGGCGTCGGTGCCCCGCATGTCCATGTAGGGCTTGTCCTCGATGTACTGCGAGTAGTGGTGCAGGTAGTTGATGACCCACGGGATGTCCCCGGTGTTGGCGAACACGGGGCGCATCGGGCTGAGCAGCGCGATGTCGACCGGACGCACCGAGCGGACGGGGGTGACCCCGGGCGGGAAGCTGGAGTGGAACACCGGCACCAGCCGGGTCATCGAGGGGCCGATCTTCTCGACGAAGACGATGTCGGCGGCGTCGATGCCGAGCTGCGGGTATTCCTGGCGCAGGTTGGGCACCTTGACCGCCACGGCGGGATGGTCGAGCTTCGAGGGGTCCGAGATCAGCCGACCGGTGAGCGGGGCCCTGGGACGGGTGTCCCTCTTGACGGTGGGGGTCGGGGACGGGCTCGCCGACGTCGGGGTGGTCGAGGGCGTCACCGCGCTGCTCGGAGAACTCGCCGACTGCGACGACGACCCGGAGCTGCTGCAACCGGCGGCGGCCAGCCCCGCCGCTCCGAGCGAACCGGCGATGAGCGCGCGCCGAGTGATGTCTTTCATGGCCTCCCCTTGTCGGATGGCAGGCATCCTAGGCTCGGCGGACGCCGCCGGCGCCGCAGGGTGTCGGTGTGGCGCAGACCTCAGGCCAGCCGGGCCGCGATCCGGTCGCCGACCGCGCTCGTCCGCGCCTTCTCCGCGCCGCGCTCGGCGATGTCCTGCTCCACGGCCCGCTCGATCCGGGCGGCGTCCTCGCGGCGGCCGAGGTGGTCGAGCAGGAGGGCCATCGAGCTGATCGCGGCGGTGGGATCGGCGATCTGCTTACCGGCGATGTCCGGAGCCGAGCCGTGCACCGGCTCGAACATCGAGGGGTACTCGCGAGTCGGGTTGATGTTGGCGCTGGCGGCGAGTCCGATGCCGCCGGTCACCGCGGCGGCCAGGTCGGTGACGATGTCGCCGAAC
>DAIESZ010000094.1 GCA_027346035.1 Propionibacteriaceae bacterium | reverse complement strand
GCGAAGAGCAACCCCGACGACCAGCGGCTCGTGGCCCTCGCCCAGGTGCGACGGCTCTCGATCATGCGCGACGAGCAGGGTCGGGTGTCGGGACTGCCGAACCTCGAGCGGGCCCTGATCAACTCGGTCGACGCCGTCCGGCGCGCGCGAGCGGCCGCCGGCCCGAGGCGACAACTCGACCACAACCACGTATGGATCCACGTATGGGGCGAGTTCGACCTCGACCTGCGCAGTCTCACCAACATCGAGCGGGCGCTGGCACCGATCACCTCCGACGCCGGCATCACCGAGGTGTGCATCCAATCGGTGGTCACCCGGCCCGGCTACGACCGCGCCGTGCCCACGGTGGTGCGGTTCAGCCACCAACCCGGCTTCGGCGTCCGATTCCAGATCCAGGACCCGCCGACCGAGCCACTCGCCGGGCTGAGTCACTACGACGAGCAGGTGCTCCGGGCGCGCCGCCGCGGTCTCGTCTACCCCTATGAGCTGTTCGGCCTGGTCAGCAGCTCGCGCGGCACGGCCCGCGAGCTCGACCTCGACGACGCCGGCCGGCTGGTCCCGGTCGAGAGGGAACCCGGGCGCAACAGCGCGGGAGTCATTTGCGCCGACGTGTCGACCCCGACTCCCACCCATCCCGAGGGCGTGCGCCGGATCGTCATCTTCGGCGACCCGCTCAAGGCGCTCGGCTCGATCGGACGCGCCGAGGCAGCCCGGATCGTCGCGGCGCTCGACCTGGCCGAGGAACTGGGGGTGCCCCTCGACTGGTTCACGCTGTCCTCGGGGGCCCGGATCGCGATGGACTCGGGCACCGAGAACATGGACGCCGTCGCGTGGGCACTCCGGCGGATCGTCGGATTCACCCAGGCGGGCGGTGAGATCAATGTCATCGTTGCCGGGATCAACGTGGGCGCCCAGCCCTACTGGAACGCCGAGGCCACGATGCTCATGCACACCAAGGGCATCCTGGTCATGACCCCCGACAGTGCCATGGTGCTCACCGGCAAGCAGTCGCTCGACTTCTCCGGTGGGGTCTCCGCCGAGGACAACTTCGGCATCGGCGGCTACGACCGGGTCATGGGCCCCAACGGGCAGGCGCAGTACTGGGCCAAGGACCTCGCCGGGGCCCAGGCGATCCTCATGCGCCACTACGAGCACACCTACGTCAGGCCGGGCGAATCCGGCCCCCGCGACGTCGCCACCTCCGATCCCGACGACCGCGACATCTCGCCGGTGCCGCACGTACTCGAGGGCAGCGACTTCGCGACGGTCGGCGAGATCTTCTCGGCCGAGAAGAACCCCGACCGCAAGAAGCCGTTCGACATCCGCACGGTGATGCGCGCGGTGGCCGACGCCGACCACGAGCCGCTGGAGCGGTGGTCCGGGATGGCCGACGCGGACACGGCAGTGGTGTACGACACCACCATCGGCGCCATGCCGATCACGATGATCGGGATCGAATCCAAATCGATCCCGCGGGCCGGCTATCTGCCCGCCGACGGGCCCGACACCTTCACCGCGGGCACGCTGTTCCCCCGCTCGTCGAAGAAGACCGCCCGGGCCATCAACGCCGCAAGCGGCAATCGTCCCCTCGTCGTGCTCGCCAACCTTTCCGGCTTCGACGGCTCTCCGGAATCGATGCGCCAGCTGCAACTGGAGTACGGGGCCGAGATCGGCCGGGCGATCGTCAACTTCGAGGGCCCGATCGTGTTCGTCGTCATCTCCCGCTACCACGGCGGAGCGTTCGTCGTCTTCTCGAAGTCGCTGAACCCGAACATGACCGTGCTCGCTCTGGAGGGCTCCTATGCGTCGGTGATCGGCGGCGCACCGGCGGCTGCGGTCGTGTTCTCCCGCGAAGTGACCCGGCGTACCGAGGCCGACCCGCGCGTGGCCGGCCTGCGGGAGTCGGCAACGCAGGCTCCGGACGCCCGGCGCGCCGCCCTGCGCGCCGAACTCGCCGAGGTGCGCCAGAGCGTGCGCGCGGAGATGATCTCGACCCTGGCAGCCGAGTTCGACGCGGTCCACAACATCCAGCGGGCCGTCGAGGTCGGGTCTGTCGACGATGTGGTCAGCGTCGCCGGGTTGCGCCCGCGCATCATCGCGACGCTCCGGGCCGCCCGCTGAACGGGGATCCGATGTGGCGGGGTGCCGCTTCGGTGAAACTCACCCGGAGCGGTGCCTGCCCACCTCGACGACGGGCATAGCATCGCTGTATGAGCGTGAACTCCACTGACACTGAACTCATCGTGCGGGTGCTCGGGCCCGGCGACGAATCCTTGGTCGAGGCGGCCGTGCAGCACATGGGGCACACGCCCGCCGCGAACGCCGCCGAGGTGTTCCTGCGCGACCCCTCGGTCGTGGCGGTGGGTGGATTCGACGGCAAGCAGCTCATCGGCTTCGCCTATGGCTATGTCCTGAGCCGCCCCGACGACGCCCCGATGGCCAACCTCTACGTGCTGGAGGTCTGGCCTGACTATCAGCGGAGGGGCGTGGGGTCGCGACTGATCAGCTCGTTCCGCCACGAGGTGGGCCGGGTATCCACGTTGTGGCTCGTGTCCCCCGACAGCGCCGTGGCGGCCGGCTTCTACGGTTCACTCGGGGCACGGCAGGAACGCTCCGACACGGTCTACGAACTCCCCAACGAGTGACGGATCCGATGGTCGGCGGTCACGTCAGATGCCAGTGGGGCCATCCTCTCCCACTGGTCGCCTCACTGCGGTCGCACCGGACGCCCTCCGGTCGCCGGGCACCCCGATGGTGCAGCGCCGGCCTGTCCGCGCGTCGCAACCAGCCACGGCCTCACCCGGGCCAGTAGTCGGGCCACAGGTGCGGGACGTCCCGCACGAAGGCCCGCACGAGCAGTTCAGACCCCTCGATGGCCGATAGCTCCCCGGCCGCCACCCGCCGGCGGACCTGGTCGCGGATCTCCCGCACCCCCGGAGAACGTCTCACCGCCCCGAGGATGTCCTCCTCGACCAGCGCCTTGAGCCATTCGAGCTGTTGGTCTCGGCGTCGGGCCTCGAGACCCCCGGACGCCTGCAGCGACGCGCGATGGTCGAGCACGGCCTGCCAGACCTCGTCGAGGCCCTTGCCGGTGAACGAGGAGCTGGTGAGCACCGGTGGTCGCGGCGCGTGGGGGTCGGACGAGATGAGCTTCATCGCCACCCTCAGCTCGCGCGCCGCCACCCGGGCCTCGGCCTCGTGCTCGCCGTCGGCCTTGTTGACGGTGATGACATCGGCCAGTTCGAGGATGCCCCGCTTGATGCCCTGCAGCTGATCTCCCGCGCGGGCCAGGGTGATGAGCAGGAAGG
>DAIESZ010000086.1 GCA_027346035.1 Propionibacteriaceae bacterium | reverse complement strand
TCACCCTGACCCGCCCAATCTGCGGAGACCGCCACCGCTGTGTAGTCATGTCTACACCATGAAGCCGCGTCGTCCCAGTCACAGCGTGCCGTGATCGGGACGATCTGCCCCTTCCTGTCCCCGGAGACCGCGCCCCGCCGTGAACCGGACACGGATGTACGGTCGGGATTGGGGCCGCGAGGTCGCGGTCTCACCTGAGGAGGGAGACCTGACATGTCGGAGGTCATTGAGGACCGGTTCACGGGGAGAACGATCATCGTCACCGGGGCAGGCTCCGGTATCGGGAAGGCCACGGTGCTGCGCCTGGCACGTGAGGGCGCGACGGTCGTCGCGGCCGACATCTCCGCCGAGCGTCTCGAACAGCTCACGGCCGAGTTCCCCGACCTCGACCTGCGTCCGGTCGCCGGCGACATCGCCTCGGAGGACGGCGTTCAGGCCGTCGTGGCCGCCGCGGGCGGCCGGGTCGATGGGTTGGCCAATGTGGCGGGGATCATGGACGCGTTCCTGCCGCCCGCCGAGGTCGACGACGCCACCTGGGACCGCGTGCTTGCGGTCAACCTCACCGCGGTGATGCGCCTCACCCGCGCGGTGCTGCCGCTCATGCTCGAGGCTGGCAAGGGCGCCATCGTCAACGTCAGTTCCGAGGCGTCACTGCGGGCGTCGGCGTCCGGCGTCGCCTACACGGCCTCCAAGCATGCGGTGAACGGCTTCACCAAGAGCGTCGCGGTCTTCTACAAGGGCAAAGGGATCCGCGCCAACGCCGTCGCTCCCGGACCGGTGGCGACCAACATCGAGGCGCCCTTCCACTCCGAGTACGCCGCCGGCGTCCTCGGGCCGATCATGCAGACCACGATTCCGCCCGTGGCCTCCCCCGAGGAACTCGCGGCCGCGATCACCTGGTTGCTCAGTGATGACTCGGGCAACGTCAACGGTGCGATCCTGCCGAGCGACGGCGGGTGGTCGGCGATCTGACCACCATCGACATCGACCCGTGTCCGGTGCGCTTTCTCAGGTCCCGGGCGGATCCGTGGGACGCCGCCGGATCAGGGCCTTGCGCCCCTCACCGAGCCCCACCATGAGCACGGGCAACACGGCCAGGATCCCCCAGTCGAGCGGCTGCAGCGGAGCGGTGCCGAAGGCGTCCTGCAGCGCCGGCAGGTAGCTCAGCAGGGCCAGCAGCACGACCTCGATGCCGATTCCGGCGCTCACCCGCCGGTTGCTGAACAGGCCGATCCGCAGCACGGAGGACCTTTCGGTGCGGCAGTTGAGCACCGCCCCGATCTGGGCGAAGACGATCGCGCCGAGGGTCATCGTGGTGGCCCGCTCGTACACCGTGCCCGAGGCGGCCAGTGGGATCGCCGGCCATCCGTTGAGCAGGTTGACCAGGAAGTAGACCGACAGCGCGAACACCGCCTCGAGCAACCCGTACCAGGCGAACGCGAGCAGTAGCACGCGACGGTTCATGAGCCGGGACGTGCGACTGCGGGGCGGGCGGTCCATGACGTCGCCCTCGGGGTGCTCGGCGCCGAGCCCGAGCGCCGGAACCAGGTCGGTGCCCAGGTCGATGGTGAGGATCTCCATCACGGTGAGGGGCAGGGGGATCAGCCCGCCCGAGACGAGGAACGCGGTGGCGGGGGCGGCCTCGGCCACGTTGCTCGTGAGGATGTAGGTGAGGAACCGCCGGATGTTGTCGTAGACGCCGCGTCCCTCCCGGATCGCCTCGACGATCGAGGAGAAGTGGTCGTCGGTGAGGATCATGTCGGCGGCCTCCTTCGACACGTCGGTGCCGGTGCGCCCCATCGCGATCCCGATGTCGGCCAGCTTCAGGGCGGGTGCGTCGTTGACCCCGTCACCGGTCACGGCGACGATCTCGCCCAACCGCTGCAGGGTGGCGACCACGCGGTACTTCTGTTCGGGAGCGACCCGGGCGAAGATCGTCTCGCCCCGCAGCGCGTCCACGAGATCGGCGTCGGCCATCGCGGTCAGTTCGGACCCCGGGATCACCCGCGGATGCTCGTCCCGAACGATCCCGATGCTGCGGGCGATCGACTCGGCGGTCAGTCCGTAGTCGCCGGTCATCATGATGATCCGGATCCCCGCCCGGTGGCAGAGCGCGACGGCGTCCGTGACCCCACCGCGCGGTGGATCCTCCATGGCGACCAGGCCGAGGAAGGTGAGGTCCCGCTCCACCCCGGCGACCGTGAAGGTTGCGGGATCTGCGGCGTCGTCGAGGAGGCGGACGGCGACCGCGAGCACCCGGAGGCCGGCGCGGGCCAGGTCGTCGTTGGCCGCGGCGATCTCGCGGGCGTGCGCCTCGGTCAGCCCGATCGGCAGGCCACCGTGGCTGATCGTCGTGCACAGGCGGGCAAGCTCCTGCGGCGATCCCTTCGTGTACGCGACCGGGCGCCCGTTGACCCTGTTGATCGTGGTCATCCGCTGGCGGTGCGGGTCGAACGGCAACTCGCGGACGCGGGGACGCTCCCGGCGCAGGGACTCGGCATGGACACCGGCCTTGGCGGCGGCCACCACCAGGCAGGCCTCCGTCTGGTCCCCGCGAACCGACCAGTCGGCGTCTCCGCCTGCTCGGGGCTCGACCAGCGCGGCGTTGTTGCACAGGACGATGGCCTCGAGCACGGTCCGAAGTGCGGCGGCCCCATCCGCGTGCGCGCGCGTCCCCGAGGGCACGATGTTGCCGACCGGCGCATAGCCGCGTCCCTCCACCTCGTAGGTGCCATCGGGGAGCCAGATGCGAGTGACCGTCATCTGGTTCTCGGTGAGGGTCCCGGTCTTGTCGGAGCAGATCACCGTCGTGCAACCGAGCGTCTCGACCGACGACAGGCGTTTGACCAATGCGTTCCGCCGGGCCATCCGCTGGACGGCCATCGCCAGCGACAGAGTCACGGTGGGCAGCAGTCCCTCCGGGATGAATGCGACGATCATCGCCAGGGCGAAGGTGAACGCGGTCACCGCCGGCTCCCCGACGACCAGCACGGCCACGGCGAAGTAGACCGCCCCGAGGGCGAGGGCGAGCACCGAGAGCTGTCGGGTCAACCGGCCCAGTTCCCGTTGCAGGGGACTGGGAGAGTCCGGCACCGACTGTGTGAGCCGGGCGATGCGGCCGAACTCGGTGGTCATGCCGGTGGCGGTCACGACGCCTCGCCCGTCGCCGGTCACCACCGTCGTGCCGGCGAACACCATGTTGGCGAGGTGGGCGGCCGGGCGATCACCGTGGATCGCGGCCGGGGACTTGTGCACCGCCCGCGACTCCCCGGTGAGCGTCGACTGGTCGACCCGGAGGTCCTCGCACTGGACGAGCCGGGCGTCCGCCCCGATCCTTTCGCCCTCGCCGACCACCACGAGGTCACCCGGTACGAGCTCCTCGGTGGGAATCGCGACCTCGGTGCCGTCACGGACGACGACCGCACGCCTGGACAACATCCTGCGGAGCTCGTCGGTGGCCCGCTCGGCGCGGTACTCCTGCCAGAACCCGAACACCCCGTTGATGACGACCACCGCGAACACGGCCATCCCGAGTTGACGCAGACTCGCACCGACGGCGACCGCGCCGGCGACCCACATGAGGATCGCCATCGGGCTGGTGAACTGTGCCACGAACTCGACGACGACCGGGCGGCCCCGGTGCTCCTGGATCTCGTTGCGCCCGTACTGCGCGAGTCGCTTGGCGGCGTCGTCAAGGGACAGGCCATCGGAACCCGATCCCATGGCCTGGAGCACCTGGTCCGGTTGCAGGGAGGCGATCGATTCCCCAGCCGGCAACTCGTGCGGCATCGCGGCCCGCAACCCTCCACGTCGGCGGCGCGCCCCCTTGGGAGCCCTTTCCTGCACTGTAGGACGGCGGGCCGTTCAGCGCGCCCGGATTCCGGCGGCCCGCCACAGCGCCTCGAGCATCGGGTCGGACGCCGCGCGTGGACCACGGGGGCCGGCGGCTCACCGAGTAGGATCGTGACGCCCTTGCGGCGTTCTTACCGAGAACCCACGACAGGAGACGGCATGGGACGCCGCCATGGCTGGAAGCTGTTCACGCCGGTTGCTGCACTGCTGGCGGCGATGGCGCTGCTGACGCTCGCCGGCTGCTCGAACACCGGGGGGCCCGGAGGGTCCGAGAGCACATCCAGCCTGGTCGTCGGGGCCACCCTGGAACCCACCGGGCTCGACATCACCACGACCGA
>DAIESZ010000055.1 GCA_027346035.1 Propionibacteriaceae bacterium | reverse complement strand
ATCGGTGGCCAGCCGTCCGGCGCGCGCCGGATAGGCTCGGAGCATGCGCGTTCACATCGGTACCGACCATGCTGCGTTCGAGCTCAAGGAGTACCTCGTCACCGAGCTGAGTGCGCTCGGCTACGAGGTGGTCGACCACGGCGCCCACACCTTCGAGCCGCTCGATGACTATCCCACGACGATCATTCCGTGTGCCGAGGCGGTCGCGGCCTCCGAGGGCGAGCTGGGCATCGTGCTCGGCGGCTCGGGCAACGGCGAGCAGATCGCCGCGAACAAGGTGGTGGGGATCCGGGCGGCCCTGGCCTACTCCCGCGACACCGCCCGCCTGGCCCGCGAGCACAACAACGCGAACATCATCAGCCTCGGTGGCCGCATGCAGTCCCAGGCGCTCGCCCTTGAGTACGTGCGCGCGTTCCTCGAGACCCCGTTCTCGGGGGAGGAACGGCACGCCCGACGGATCGCCATGCTCGACCACTACGAGCGCACCGGCCGACTCGACTGAGGACGCGACGGCGCGCGTCGCGCGTCAGCGTTGGCCGTGGGCGCGTGCGATGAGGTGGTCGACGGCGGCGCCCGCGTCGTGGAGCTGTTCGGCGGTGGGATGTGACACCTCACGGGCTCGTAGGGCACGCTCGCCCGTGACCAGCAGGGTGATACCGTCACGACCCAGATCGCGCATGTCGTGGGGGCGGACGGCGTCCTCCCCGCCCCGGCTGCCGCCGCGGGACGGCTCCTCGCGACGGACGGGGCGGTGGGCCGATGTCATGGGCCCCACGATAGTCAGGCAGCCGATCTCCCGAACCGGCACCCGGGCCGATGGTCGAGACCGGGACCAGCCGGACCAGGAGTCCCAGGCGATGGAAAGGTGGGCGATGCCCGAAGGACATGTGATCCACCGGCTCTCGGGCGAGCTGACCCGCGAGTTCGGCGGGCGCCGCGTGCGCGTGAGCTCCCCCCAGGGCAGGTTCGCGGCGTCCGCGGACCTGCTCGACGGTCGAATCCTCCGGGGCGCGGACGCCTACGGCAAGAACCTGTTCATCGAGTTCGACGTGCCCGGGCCGGAGCAGTACGTGCACATCCATCTGGGGCTCATCGGCAAGCTGTGGCTCGAGCCGCTCGCCCCGCCGCGCGGCCAGGTGCGGTTGCGCATCGACGACTGCACGACCGCTGCCGACCTCGCCGGCCCGCAGACCTGCCGGCTGATCTCGGCAGCCGAACTCGAGGCCGTCGCGGCGTCCCTCGGGGCCGACCCGTTGCGCCCGGACGCCGAGCCCGACCGGGCGTGGCAGCGTGTTCACCGGTCGGCCAGGCCGATCGCCTCGCTGCTCATGGACCAGCGGATCACTGCCGGTGTCGGCAACATCTACCGGTGCGAAGTGCTGTTCCGGCATCGCATCAACCCGATGACCCCCGGCGTCAGGCTCAAGCCCGCGTCATGGCGGGCGATCTGGGCGGACCTCACCGAGCTGATGCCGCTCGGCGTCGACGACGGGCGGATCGACACGGTACGCCCCGAGCACACGCCCGAGGCGATGGGTCGTCCGCCCCGCGTCGACCGCCATGGCGGGGAGGTCTACGTGTACCGGCGCCAACACCAGCCCTGCCTCGCCTGCGGGCGCGAGGTGCGCACCCGCGTCCTCGACGGTCGCCAACTCTATTGGTGCGCCACGTGCCAGCGCCGAGCATGAGCGACACGGCAATCGTCTGGCACGACTGGATCCTCGACGACATCGGCGAGGGTCGGATCGGCCTGGTGACCGCGACGGGCGTCCCGCTCGGCGCCGTCGCCGTCGCCCCGTCCGCGCCATGGTTCCTCGCCCACGTCGCCCGGGACTCCGACACCCTGGAGTTCCTGTGGACCTCGGATGCCGGCGAGCTGCGGGTCCGCCACGCGTGGGGCGCACTGTGGCACGTCACCATCGACCAACCGGCGGCCGGCACGGGGACCCCGCCCGTCCTGTCCCTCGAGGCGGCCCCCGAAGCGGCCACACCCTGGCTCTGGGTGCGGGGGTGCAGGCCCGGGCGGTCCTGTGGCTGCCCGGCGGCGCCGGCGTGCTCGAACTCCGCCAGCTGCAGGGTGAGGCCGACGTCGTCGAAGGCCCCGACGACCACCGTGGACTTGCCCTCACCCCGGGAAACTCGGGCAGCACCACCACGTCCCGTTGGCGGATCGAACCGCTGCCCAACATCGTGACAGTGGTCTCCGGACTGCCGCGCTGGCTCCCCGACCTCATCGTCGACGCCGACGACACGATCACCCTCGAGCGTCCGGATGCGGGCATCGACACCGACCTCCCGACCGCCCAGGACGACCTCATCACCGAGATCACGGTGCCCGCCGGTGTGCACCGCATCGTCGTGCACGAGGCCTCGGGCGCCGTGCGCCTCACCGTTCACGGCGCGCCGCTGCCCAGCGACGATCTCGCGCTGCGGGCCGGACGACTGTCGCGGCTCGACCCCCGCTTCCTGCGACCCGCGCAGCTCTTCCTCGCCGAGCACGCTGCGGAGCACCTGGACGCGGACTTCCTGGACGCGGTCGCCGAGCGTGCCCTGGCCCTGGCCGTGTCGTCCGCATCCCCGGACCCGTTCGCCCAGGCCGCGGCCGCCATGGGCCTGAGCCGGGCCGACCCGAGCGAGGTGCCCGATCTCGTCAACGACCTGGTCCCCGCGGCGACCCGACGCCACGATCGACCGCCGGGGTCGCTTCTCGCCTGGGAACTGCTCGCCCGCGCCGCCCACATGGCCGGCCTCCCGCGGGTCGACATCCCGGCCGGACGCCCGCGTGGGCTGTCCCTCACCACCCTCGAGCACGCCGTGCTGACCGGGGAGACGCGGCAGATGAGGCGGCTCATGAACTGGGCGCTCGACAGCCTCGGGCGCGAACTTCCCGGCGTCCCGGCGCAAGGGCCGCTCGGCCCCCTGGTCGGCCTCGTTCGGCAGGCACCCGGGAGGTGGCTGTCCGATCGGGCGGCAGCAGGAACTCTGTCGCTGCGGGAACGCCAGGCCCTCAGTGGCTCCGACGAGGAGGTCGCGTGGCTGTGGTGGTGACGGGCGGGCCTTCGCCGGTCCCCGCGTCCCACCCGATGGTGGACGACAGCCTCGGCTGCGGCTTCGTCCGCCCCTTCAGCTTCCGGTTGGGAGGCGATGACACAGTATGTCTGTGAGTCTTCCCGACCGACGTCTGAAAGACGGCCCGACGCCCGGTGACCCGGCCTCGGACGCCGGCCACGGGGCGGCGGTCGCGGCGTCCGAGCGGTCGGGTGGCCGCCGGCCAGCCGCGATGCTCGATCTGACCCGTCGGGGCCGCGCGTTCCCCCACCTCGTCGCCCGCCTGCTCGGGGTGGCCGCGGTGCTGCTCGCTCTGCACGCGGTGTTCCCCGGCACCCGCTGGGTCGAGCTGCTCGTGTGGCTGTTCAGCGGCCTGGTGTTCCCGATCAGTCTCGGCGGGCTCGGTTGGGCCGCGATGCTCGCGATCCTCGCGGTCGCGCTCCACCGGCGCAAACGGGCCGGCTGGGTGATCGCAGTGCTGCTGTTCACGGCGATCTGGGTGGCCGAACTCGTGGTCGTCGGCATTCTTGTCTGGCACATGGGCACGGGCCTCACGGAGGAGATGCCGACCGCGTTCGCGATCGCCCCCTTCGTCGTGAACATCGTCACGCTCGGGTTGCTGGTGCTGCTGCTCGTCACCCACCGCCACGACTTCCCGGCCCGCACCACCCGCGGCAACCGCACCCGCGCCGCCGTCGCGCTGGTCATCGGACTCGCGGTCTCGACCGGTGTCGGGTTCGCGCTCGTCGCGGCGTTCGGAGGCCATGAACACCGGCGCAATCGGGTGCTCAACGTGCTCGGTGACGCCCTCATCGGCCGCAGCGCCGATACGCTCCGGGCACCGATGTGGGCCGAGAACCTCGTCGGCGTCCTGGTCGCGGCGACGCTCGTGGTCGCGCTCGTGCTGCTGCTGCAGTCGCAGCGCGCCGCGGCGGTGCTCTCGCTGCCGGACGAGCTGTCGGTCCGTGACCTGCTCGCTGCCGGACAGCCCGATTCGTTGTCCTACTTCGCGACCCGCCGTGACAAGTCGGTCGTGTTCTCCCCGACCGGCCACGCGGCTGTCACCTATCGGTCCCAGGTGGGGGTCTGCCTCGCATCGGGCGACCCGATCGGCCCCGAGAACCAGTGGCCCGCGGCGATCTCCGCGTGGCTGCGGCACGCGCACAGCTTCGGCCTCACGCCGGGTGTCATCGGCGCATCCGAGGCGGGTGCGCGCGCCTACACGTCCGCCGGGCTGCGGGCCCTGCGGGTCGGTGACGAGGCCGTGCTGACGCCGACCCGGTTCGATCTGGAGAGTCCCGAGTTGCGCGCCGTCCGCTCGACGGTGCACCGGCTCGAACGCATGGGCTATGCCGTGCGTGCTCGTCGGCACTGCCACCTCACCGCCGCCGAGTGGCAGCAGTTGGCCGAACTGGCGTCCGCGTGGCGCATGGGCGACGACGAGCGCGGGTTCTCGATGGCACTCGGACGCCTCGGCGATCCGCTCGATGGCGACTGCCTGCTGGTCGAGGCGCTGTTCCCGCCCGACGATCCGCGGACCGGCACTGCCGGGTTGCTGTCGTTCGTGCCGTGGGGTCGCCGCGGGGTCTCACTCGACGTGATGCGCCGTTCACCGGACGCCGACAACGGAATCACCGAGTTCATGGTCGCGGGCCTGATGGCCAGGGCCCGCGACCTGCGCGTCGACAGGGTGTCGCTGAACTTCGCGGTGTTCCGCGCCGCGCTCGAGGAGGGCGCTCAGGTCGGCGCGACCCCGCTCCAGCGGTTCCAGCGTCGGGCCCTGCTCGTGGCGTCCCGGTGGTTCCAGATCGAACAGCTCTACCGCTCGAACGTCAAGTACGCCCCGCAGTGGCAACCGCGCTTCCTGGGCTACGAGGACGCCGCCGACGTCGCCACCGTGGCGCTGGCGATGGGCGTCGCCGAGGGATTCGTCGAACTGCCCGGACGCTTCGTCGCCGCGCCGCAGCAGCGTGTCGTCGATCTCGACGAGTCACCCGAGGCGGCCGACTGGCTGGCCCGTCACGCCCAGGCCGATCAGGTCGCGGTCCCCGTCCGGCCGCGGCAGGTTCGCCACCGGCTGGCAGTCCGCGACCAAATCCTCGCCGCCGGCACCGACCCCTACCCGGTGGCGTTCCGGCGCGACACCTCATGTGGCCACGCCCCGTCGCTGGCTCCAGGAACCCCCGTGCGGGTGGCTGGGCGGGTGGTGTCGGTGCGCGACCCCGGGGGCGCGGTGTTCCTCGACCTGCGCGACTGGTCGGGCGGCGTCCAGATCGTCATCGAACGGGCCGCCGCACCCGACGCGGTCACCCTGGTCGCCCGGCACCTCGCCCTCGGGGACCACTGCGGCGTCGTCGGCCGGACCGGCACCTCGCGCACCGGCACGGCGTCGGTGATCGCCGACACCGTGCTGCTCACGGCCAAGGCCCTGCGCCCGCCGCCCGATCTGCGCCGTGGCGTCGCCGACCCCGAGGTGAGGGTGCGCCGCCCCTACCTCGCCCTGATGAGCAGCGGCCCCGCACGCGCGCGGCTCACCGCGCGGTCGCGGGCGATCCAGGCGGTGCGCGGCACCCTGCTCGCCCACGACTTCCTCGAGGTCGAGACGCCGGTGCTGCAGACCGTTCACGGCGGCGCCAATGCCCGGCCGTTCCGTACCCACATCAACGCCTACGATCTCGAGCTCTACCTGCGGATCGCGCCGGAGCTCTACCTCAAGCGGCTCATGGTCGGCGGCATGGACCGCATCTTCGAGATCGGCCGCAACTTCCGCAACGAGGGTGCCGACGCCACCCATAACCCCGAGTTCACGATGCTCGAGGCCTACGAGGCCTACGGCGACTACACGTCGATGCGCGACCTCACCGAACGACTCGTCCGCGCCGCCGCCGGCGAGGCACTCGGCAGCACCCTCGTGCGCGGGCGGGACGCCGTCGGGCGCACCCACGAGGTCGACCTCGCCGAGCCCTGGCCGGTGGTGACCGTCAACGAGGCGATCTCGGCGGCGTCCGGGCAGCAGATCACCGCCGACACCACCCGCGGTGAACTGGCCCGATTGGCCGGGTCGCTGAGGATCCCGGTCGACCCGCGATGGTCCCGGGGTGCGGTTCTGCTCGAGCTCTACGAGCGCCTCGTCGAGCACACGACGGTCGCCCCGACGTTCTATTGCGACTTCCCGGCGGAGGTGTCCCCGCTCACCCGCCCGCACCGCGACGACCCACGGCTGGCCGAACGGTGGGACCTCGTCGCGTTCGGCGCCGAGATCGGCACCGCATACTCCGAGCTCGTCGACCCGGTGGTCCAGCGTCAGCGTCTCACCGAACAGTCGCTGCAGGCCGCCGGCGGCGACCCGGAAGCGATGGAACTCGACGAGGAGTTCCTCACGGCTCTCGAATACGCGATGCCGCCGACCGGCGGCCTGGGCATGGGACTGGACCGGCTCGTCATGATGCTCACCGATGCCTCCATCCGCGAGGTGATCGCGTTCCCGCTCGTGCGGCCGAAGCAGGAAGGGCGGTCGTAAACTTGAGTCCCGTGCCGGATCCGGCACGGGATGACACATCACCCGACCGGCGTCGGCCATGGGGGAACATGCAGGATCTCGAGCGGGTTGCCGTCGTGGGTGCCGGACGACTCGGCACCGCCATCGCCCGGGCCCTCCGCGACGCCGGGCTGAGCGTCGACGGGCCCCTGGGCCGCGGTGAGGCACCGGCGTCCGACGCCACCGTCGTGCTGCTGTGCGTACCCGATGCGCAGATCGCCACCGCTGCTGCGTCCGTGCCGCCGGGGCCGCTGGTCGGCCACTGCTCGGGCGCCACCGGACTCGAACCGCTGGGTGACCGCCGGAGTTTCTCGTTGCATCCGTTGATGACGATCCCCGCGGGGGCCGCCCCCGATTTCCATGGCGTCCCCTGCGCGGTGGCGGGTGCCCAGGTCGCGGTGACCCTCGCCGAAGTGCTCGGCATGCGGCCCATCCGCATCGCGCCCGTCGACCGGGCCGCCTACCACGCAGCGGCCAGCATCGCATCCAACTTCCTCGTGATCCTCGAGGACGCCGCCGAGCGCATCGGTGCCACTGCGGGCCTGTCGCGCGACGACCTGCTGCCGATCGTGCGGGCGACTGTCGACAACTGGGCGCGGCTCGGTGCGGACGCGCTCACCGGCCCCATCGTCCGGGGGGATGCGGAGACGATTGCCCGACACCGCGCGGCGCTGCGCGAGCGGACGCCCGATCTGCTGCCGATGTACGACGCGATGGTCGAGGCGGCGAGACGATGAGACCGCGTCCGAGGCGACAGCGCCCCGACCAGGACAACGGCCCACTGACAAGGATGGCTCGACGATGAAGATCATGCGTGATGCCGCGGCGGTGCGCACCGCGGTGGCAGGAGGCGGGCGGGTCGGGCTCGTGCCGACCATGGGTGCGTTCCACGAGGGCCACCTGTCGCTGATCCGAGCCGCCCGAGCCTCCTGCGACGTGGTGGTCGTATGGCTGTTCGTCAACCCGAACCAGTTCAATGATCCGTCGGACCTCGTCAACTACCCGCGCGACGAGGAGCGAGATGCGGCGCTGGCCGCCGAGAGTGGAGCGGACATCCTGTTCGCCCCCACCGTCGAGGCGGTCTATCCCACCGGGTTCGCCACCACCGTCACCGTGGCCGGTCTCGGCGACATCCTCGAGGGTGCCCACCGGCCCGGCCACTTCACCGGCGTGGCGACCGTCGTGGCGAAGATGCTCAACATGGTCGGCCCGCACGTCGCGTTCTTCGGGGCCAAGGACGCCCAACAGGTCGCCGTCGTCCGACGGATGGTCGCCGACCTCGACATCCCGACCCGGATCGAGGTGCTGCCGATCGTCCGTGAGCCCGACGGGTTGGCCATGAGCAGCCGCAACCTGCGGCTCGGCGCCGATGAACGGCGACGTGCCAGCGTCCTGCACCGTGGCCTGGTCGCGGCGCGGACCGCGGCGTCCACCGGGCAACGGGACGCCGCCGCGCTCGCCCAGGTCGTCGAGGACGTGCTCGCCGGCGAGGCCATCAGCGCGGAATACGTCGCGGTCGTCGACCCCGACACGTTCGAGCCGCTCACCACCGTCGACCGTCCGGCGCTGATCGCGCTCGCCGCGAGGGTCGGTTCGGTCCGATTGATCGACAACATGGAGGTCGCCCCATGATCCGCATCATGCTCAAGAGCAAGATCCACCGTGCCACCATCACCGACTCCGACCTGCACTACGTCGGGTCGATCACGATCGACCCCGACCTGCTCGAGGCGGCCGACATCCAGGTGCACGAACAGGTGGCCGTTGTCGACGTCAACAACGGTGCCCGGTTCGAGACCTACACGATCGCCGGTCAGCGCGGGTCGGGCGAGATCAAGGTCAACGGAGCCGCCGCCCGGTTGGTGCACAAGGGCGACACCGTGATCGTGATCTCCTACGGGCTCTACGACGTCGCCGAAATGGGCGACTACGTGCCGCGTGTGGTGCACGTCGACCGTGACAACCGAATCCTGGTCATCGACGCCGACGTCGCCTCGCTGCACGACCCCGAGGGGGCCTGACATGTCCAGCGGCAACCGTTCCGACACGGCCAAACCGGTCACGCTCACGGCACTGGCCCGCAAGAAGGCGGCCGGAGAACCGATCGTCATGGTCACCGCCTACGACCATCCGAGTGCGGTCGTCGCCGATGAGGTCGGCGTCGACATGGTCCTGGTCGGGGACTCCGCCGCCAACGTCGTGCTCGGCTACGACTCGACCGTCCCCGTCAGCGTCGAGGAGATGCTCGTGCTCACTCGGGCCGTTCGGCGCGGCTTGCGGACGCCGTTCCTTGTCTCGGACCTGCCCTTCGGTTCCTATGAAGCATCCGATGAGGACGCTGTGCGCACCGCCCAGCGTTTCGTCAAGGACGCCGGCGCCGACGCGGTGA
>DAIESZ010000046.1 GCA_027346035.1 Propionibacteriaceae bacterium | reverse complement strand
GCGGTCTGGCCGGTGGCTCCCTGCGGCGCGCCGTAGGCCATGGCCTCGGTCTGGGCGCGGTCGGCACCGGCCTTGATGAGGGCGTACTTCTCGCCGAACTGCTGGGCGGTGTCCTTGCCCTTGCCGATGAGCACCTTCGTGCCCTGGTCGGAGAGCTGCTGGGCGCCGTCCTTGATCTTCGGTGCCCCCGCGGCGGCCTGGTCGAGGCCGTCGGCGAGCTGACCGGACCCGGTCGCGGCGTCCTGCAGACCGGTCTGGAGCTGGTTGGCTCCGTCGGCGAGCTGACCAGCGCCGCTGTCGAGCTGGCCCGCGCCGGACGTCAACCTGCCGAGGCCGTCGTCGAGCTGACCCGCACCGCCGGCCACCTGCTTGGCACCACCAGCGACCTGCCCCGCGCCCGCCGCGACCTGGGCGGCCCCGTCTGCCACCTGCCCCGCCCCGTCAGCGACCTGACCCGCGCCCAGATACGCCTGCTTCACGACGTCGCCGAGCTGGGCGGAGATGGCCTCGACCAGCTGGTCGATGCCACCGCTGACGAGGGCGGCCGCCTCCTTGATGCCGCACTTGGTCGGGTCGATCGGCTTGGCCTTGAGGCAGTCCGGGTTCGAAGCGCCGAGCTTGAGGAGCGTCAAACCACCCAGGATGGTCGTCGAGCTCTTGTCGGTGAGGGCGCCGACACCCTGCTGGACCTGGCCCAGCTTGTCGGCCGCCTCCTGCGACTGCGCCTTCAGACCTCCGTCAGGGAAGAGCGCCGGGAAGTCGGTCTTCGAGGCTCCGTACCCGTAGGCAGCCACTGCCGCGGCCTTGCAGCCCGCGACCGGCGAGCCGAATGCGGTCGCCGGGGGCAGACGCAGCTGGTCCGCGGGATCGGTCGACCCGAAACCGGGACGCTGGGGGCAGGCAGCCGGGTTCGCGACAAGGGCGTAGATAGTGTCGTAGGCACCATTCGCTGCGCCGAGCAGTGTGTCGATGCTGCCGCCAGCCTTGGCCGCATCTGCCAGCTTGCCGCCGATGATCTCCGCAGCGTCACCGACGCCGCAGTCGTCCGCGCGCGTGGCCGTCGCCCCGACCTGGTCGCACATGGCACTTCCCAGCGGGCTGCGCAGTGCATAGCGCACACCATTGAGGCCGCCGAGCAACGTCGTCTTGGTGGGGTCGGCGTTCGGCACGTCGTCGACGTCGCCGATTCTGGCCTGCATCAGGGTCAGACCGCCCTTGAGCTGCTGGAACTCCGGGTCGGACTGGATGTCCTTCGGCAGCGAGTCGATGCCCTGGACGATCAACCCGAGTCCGTCACTCAGGTCGGCGGCTCCGTTCGCCAGGTCCGCGCTGCCGGCCGCCAGGTCATTCGTGCCCGCCGCGAGGTCGGACGAACCCGCCGACAGCTTGCGCGCGCCTGCGGCCAGCACGCCCGCACCGGACTTCGCGTCGCCCGCTCCCTTGAAGATCTGGCCCGTGCCGCCCTTGAGGCGGCCGGCTCCATCGGCGAGCTTGGCCGCGCCCGGGGCGGCCTGGCCGGCCAGACCGGCGTTGAGCTGGTGGGCGCCGTCCTTGAGCTTGAGCAGACCGGCGAGCAGCGAGCCGGCGCCGTCGCGCAGCTTCAGGAGGTTGTCGTCGATCTGGATCGCTCCGTCGGTGAGCTGGGCGCCGGTGTCGGCACCGCCCTTGTAGCTCTCGGCGCCGCCCTTGAACGACGGGCTCTGCAGCGGGTTCACCGGCAGGGCCGAGATGCTGGCCGCCGGCACGACGCCGTCGCGGATCCGGGCCTTGTACCCGAACTCGGCGGTGTCGGAGCCGATCGGCGGGAACAGCGTCATGGTGAACGAGAGCTTCGTGCCCCCGCGCCCGTCACCGGCCATGTTGGCCTGGTCGGACTGCACGTCGGTGAACGTGGACGGCAGCGTCGTCGACAGCGAGCCGACCATGGGGATGACGACCTGCTCGTCCTTGGTCACCTGCGAGCCGGTGCCGTCGTCGAAGGTCACCGAGCCGTTCTTGCCCGTGACGTTCGTGACCTTGTAGTGCACCTCGAGGATGCCGCTCTTGCCGACGACGTCGCCCGGCTTCACCTGCTTGCCGTCGAGCGCGTAGGTGATCTCGACGGTCAGCGGGAGCTGCTTGGTGAAGTTGCTCACGGTGCGCAGCCGCTTCTCGCCGTTGACGTCGACCGTGGTGACGAGGTTGCCGTCCTTGACGTCGAAGCCGCTGAAGCCGTCGAGGTTGCGCAGGCCGTCGGTGGACACCGGGTTGGCGATCTGGACACTGCCCTGGCCGGTGAGAGCGAGCTGCTCGTAGATGCGCTTGTCCTTGACGTGACCGGAGGCGTCCAGGTGCGCCTGGACGGTCTCGGTGTTCGTGACCGCGACGTCGGTCGCGGCGAGGGCCGGCCCGGCGCCCAGCAGCAGGGCGGCCGGGGCGGCGACACCGACCAGGGCCAGGCGGAACGCGGTGGAGTGGCGAAGGGTCACGGCGCGGTCTCCGAAACGGTCTCGTCGTGGGTCGGGGCGATCTCGTCGTGCGGGGTGCGGTCGGCCTCGTCCGCGCGGTTCGCGAGGATCTGCGGGCCGAGGAAGGCGGTGGCCAGGTAGCCGAGAGCGGCGGCCAGCAGCACCGTGGTGGCCGCAGCGGGCGACTCGCGCACGAACTGCGAGGGGGCGTTGGTGTAGGTCTCCTCGTACGCGCCGACGATGGCCGCGGCCCCGACGAGCATGCTCCACAGCGGCAGGCGCGTCAGCGTCGCCGCGGACACCACCATGCAGGCGGCCAGCACCAGGAACGCGGCGACGGCGCGACCCCCGGCGGAGTCGGGCAGCACCGCCGCGCGGACGGCGAAGCCGATCCACGCGAACACGAACCCGACGCCGAACCCGACGATCCGCTGCCACGGGTTGCGGTCAGGCACCAGGCCGATCACTCCCCCGAGCGCTGCACCCAGCAGCGCGACGTGCTGGAGGTCGAGGCCGAGGAACTCCCCCAGGCCCACCACCAGCGCCGCCATCACGGCGAGCACGAACCCGCCGACGACATTCCTCGTCATGTCCACCTCTGAGCAGGGCCAAGCCGTCAGCTGGTCACGTCCGGTAGCAACCACGGCCGTGAATATCTACCACGCGGTAACTTGCGTGAACAGAGCCTTTGACGTACTGCTGCGTCACGAATGGGACACGGGCGGTCGCAGCTTGTCAGACCTTCGCCGACTCCTGCGGTTCGGACCCGCCCCAGTAGAGCCACTGCCACCGGTCGCCGTCCAGGCCGAAGACCCCGGTGGTCCAGTACGGGACGTGTTCGTCAACACCGTCTCGAACGACGTGCACGCTGCCGAGGATCTGCGCCCAGGCCACATCTCCCCGCCGCCAGACGGTCGTCGTCTCCGGCGACCATCGCAGCCCCCACGACGACACCACGGTCGCGGCGCCGATGGCCTGGTCGGCGCCCGTCCAGAGCTCGCCTTGCCCCGACCCGGCGATGGCGATGTCTTCGGCGTCGAACAGGGCCGCCACGTCAGAGCCGGGAGTCGACATCGCTTCGTACGTCGTGTCGATCAGGTCCTGAATGGCGCTTCGAGTCGGCTCATCCGCGATCACGCGTCAAAGGTAGGCGCCAGCCGACCCCGTGATGTCGGGCTGGACGCACGGACTCACCCGCAGCTGCGCCATCGCACGTAGGCGCATCAGTGACCGGCGGCTTCCCACGAGGGCCCGATGCCGACGGACACCTCGAGAGGTACCGCCAGGTCGGCCGCCTGCCCCATCGCCCGACGTACCAGCGACTCCAGAGCCTCGTGCTCGCCCGGCGCGACGTCGAACACCAGCTCGTCGTGCACCTGCAGGAGCATGCGCGAGCGCAGGCCCTCGTCGTCGAGGTCGGCAGCCAGCCGCAGCATGGCCACCTTGATGATGTCGGCCGCCGAGCCCTGGATCGGGGCGTTGAGGGCCATGCGCTCCGCGGCCTCGCGGCGTTGCCGGTTGTCGCTGGTGAGGTCGGGGAGGTAGCGACGCCGGCCGAGCATGGTCTCGGTGTAGCCGGTGCGGCGCGCTTCGTCGACGACCGACGTGAGGTAGTCGCGCACGCCGCCGAAGCGCTCGAAGTACTCCTGCATGAGCCCGCGGGCCTCGTCGACCTCGATCCGCAGCTGCTTGGAGAGCCCGAAGGCCGACAGACCGTAGGCCAGGCCGTAGCTCATGGCCTTGACCTTGCTGCGCATCGGGGGCGTGACGTCCTCGGGCTCGACGGCGAAGACCCGAGCGCCGACGAAGCGGTGGAGGTCCTCGCCGGTGTTGAACGCCTCGATGAGGCCGGCGTCGCCGGACAGGTGCGCCATGATGCGCATCTCGATCTGGCTGTAGTCGGCGGTCATGAGGTCCTCGAAGCCGGGACCGACGACGAAGGCCTCGCGAATCCGGCGGCCCTCGTCGGTGCGGATGGGGATGTTCTGCAGGTTGGGGTCGGTGCTGCTCAACCGGCCCGTCGCGGCGATGGTCTGGTGGTACGTCGTGTGGATGCGACCGTCGTCCGCGACCGTCTTGCGCAGCCCCTCGACCGTCTGACGCAGCCGCGAGACGTCGCGGTGGCGCAGGAGCGCCTCGAGGAACGGGTGGGGGCTCTTGGCGAACAGGTCGGTCAGGGCGTCCGCGTCGGTGGTGTAGCCCGTCGTCGTGCGCTTGGTCTTGGGCATGGACAGCTCGTCGAAGAGCACCGCCTGCAGCTGCTTGGGCGACCCCAGGTTGAGCGTGCGGGGTGTGCCGTCGGCGTTCGGCGGCAGCGCGGCCATGGCCTCGTCCGCCGCGCGCTTCACCTCACCGGCGAACGTCGCCTCGAGGTCGGCGAGCCGGTCGTCGTCGACGGCGATGCCCGTCTGCTCCATCTCCGAGAGCACGCGCACCAGCGGCAG
>DAIESZ010000170.1 GCA_027346035.1 Propionibacteriaceae bacterium | reverse complement strand
CGGGTGGTGCCCGACTCCTGCTGGATGAGCAACTGGGTGTTGCGGGCGATGCGCGCGGAGAAGTCCGTGGGAAGGGCGATCGCCTCGTCGAGGGCGTTGGTGTGCAGCGACTGGGTGTGGCCCTGGGTGGCGGCCATCGCCTCGAGGCAGGTGCGCATCACGTTGTTGTAGACGTCCTGGGCGGTGAGCGACCAGCCGGAGGTCTGCGAGTGGGTGCGCAGCGACATCGACTTCGGGTTGGAGGGCCCGAACTGCCTGACCAGCTTGGCCCACACGAGCCGGGCCGCCCGCATCTTGGCGACCTCCATGAAGAAGTTCATACCAATCGCCCAGAAGAAGCTGAGCCGCGGGGCGAACTGGTCGACCTTGAGGCCCACCGATTCGCCGGCACGGATGTACTCGACGCCGTCGGCCAGCGTGTAGGCCATCTCGATGTCGGCCGTGGCTCCGGCCTCCTGCATGTGGTAGCCGGAGATCGAGATCGAGTTGAACTTCGGCATGTTCGCGCTGGTGAACGCGAAGATGTCGGAGATGATCCGCATCGAGGGCAGGGGCGGGTAGATGTAGGTGTTGCGGACCATGAACTCCTTGAGGATGTCGTTCTGGATGGTCCCGGCCAACCGTTCCGGCGTGACGCCCTGCTCCTCTGCGGCCACGACGTAGAGCGCGAGCACCGGCAGCACCGCACCGTTCATCGTCATCGACACCGACATCTGGTCGAGCGGGATGCCGTCGAACAGTTGCCGCATGTCGAGGATCGAATCGATCGCCACGCCCGCCATGCCGACGTCGCCGGTCACGCGGGGATGGTCGGAGTCGTAGCCGCGGTGGGTGGCGAGGTCGAACGCGATCGACAATCCCTTCTGCCCGGACGCGAGGTTGCGGCGATAGAACGCGTTCGACTCCTCGGCGGTCGAGAACCCGGCGTACTGGCGGATCGTCCACGGCTGGTTGACGTACATGGTCGCGTAGGGGCCGTGCAGGAACGGCGGGATCCCGGCAGCGTAGCTGTGCAGGAAATCGATGCCCTGGTAGGCGCCGGCATCGAACAGCGGCGGCACAAGGATGTGCTCAGGGGTCTGCCAACCCTCGCTGTAGGTTCCCTGGGAGTCCTTGACGGACTGGAACCGCGTGGCGGCGTCCGCCGGGACGATCGGTTCTCCCAACGGGACGCTGTCGAACTTCGGAATGCTGGTCACTGCGCTGCTCCCAACCGTTCGAGGGTGGAGGTGAGGAAGTCGACGACGTTCATGCCGTCGAAGACCTCACCGTCGATCACGTCATCGGCCTCGTCGGAACCGGTCTAGGCCTTGCGGCCGGCGATGTGCACCGTCGGGACTCCCGCCCGTTTGAGTGCCCTCGCGACGTCGACGGCCTGTGCCGCGTAGACCCTCGCCGACGAGCACAGGATCACCATCCGCGCCCCGGCCTCGGTGACCCGGGCGACGATCTCGACCGGCGTCCCGCCCTCGCTCTCACCGACGGTCAGGCCACCGACCAGGCAGAGGTTGCTGGTGAACTGCTCGCGGGGACCGAAGTCGCGACGCTCGCCGAGGCAGGCGAGGAACACCGTGCTGTCGGCGGCGCGGGCCGAACGGTCTCGCAGCCCCTCGAACACCTCGCCGTCACGGTGTGGGACGAGCCCACCGGCGGCCGGCGCCTCGGGACGCGGTCGCACCTCGACCGGCGGCTCTGACCGCAGCGGGAACGCGCTGACACCGGTGATCGGCTGCTTGCGAGTGGCCAGTCGGGTGGCCCGTTCGGCCGAGGTGGCGGCGATCTGGTCGCGGACCGCGCCGGTGACGACGGCTGCGCTCATGCCGCCTGACTTCTCCAGCGCCTGGAACTTCGTCCAGGCCTTCTCGGCGATCCGGGCAGTGAGTTCCTCGACGTAGTACGACCCGCCGGCCGGGTCGTTGACCCGGCCGATGTTCGACTCCTCCATCGCGAGGAGTTGGGTGTTGCGGGCGAAGCGCCGTGACGCCTTGGTCGGCAGCCCGTGGGCCGCGTCGAACGGCAGGACGGTGACGATCTCCGCGTCACCGACCGCAGCCGCGAAGGCGGCTATGGTGCCGCGCAGCAGGTTGACGTAGGGGTCGTCACGGGTGATCATCCGCCAACTGGTCACCGCGTGGGTGACGGCGCCGCGCAGCGCCTCCGGCACCCCCACCACCTCGAGCACCCGCGCCCAGAGCCGCCGCAGGGCGCGGAACTTGGCGATTGTGGTGAATTGGTCGTCGGTGGCCGCCAGCCGGAACAGGATCTGCCGGGCCGCGTCCGTGGGCGTGACACCCGCGTCGGCGAGGTCACGCAGGTATTCGACGCCGGTGGCGATCGCGTAGGCCACCTCGTCGACGTCGCCCGCGCCGGCGTTGTGGAGCGCGAGGGTGTCGACGACCAGCGCCCTGGCCTTCGGGAACTCCTTCTGGGCCCGTGCCACCCACACCCGGTGAGGTGTCAGGTCGGGCGCCGTGCCGTGGAGCACCGCGAGGCTCATCGCGTCGAGCCCCAGGTTGCCCATGACCTCTGCGGCCCGGCCGCCGGCCCGCCAGAAGTCTGCGAGAGCCATCGCCGCGGTGTCCTGGTCGGTTCGGCTCGATACTCGCAAGGGAGCCAATTCGGGCCGGACGCCGGCGAACACGCCGGCGAGGTCGGCGGGGTCGATCGCGTCGGGATCGACGCGTGCCCAGATGCTCGTCGCGCCGTTGGCGAGGTCACGCAGCACCTCGTCGTTGGAGAAGGCGACGTCGGGGTCCTCGTGCAGCGACGCGACGTCCCACCCGGCCATGGCGCCGGACTTGACCTTGGTGCCACGGGTGAAGGGCATGACGCCCGGGTATCCGAGTGGCTGGTCGGTGTCGACGTAGAGCGGGTCGATGCTGAGGCCGTCGACGGTGGTGGTGCGCAACCGGGCCATGGCCTGGTCGAGGGTGAGTTCCTTACCTGGTGGACGACGCCGGTTGAGGACCTTGAGGACCTCGATCTCCCACTGTTCCCTCGTGGGCTGGGCGAAGTCACCGGCCAATGACAGCGGTGATTCGGTCATGGCACCCACGCTACCGGTGCGGGCGTTCCTCAGGGCCATGGGGGTCCACTTTCCAGTAGGGCTACGACAAGGCAAAACACCGATAAAAACCCCCGGGGGCATGCTCTCAACGACGGTGTCGCCAGCCCGGCCGGGCGCGTTGGCCCAGGCGCTCCTTCACGACGCTCATCGTGCCGTCACCGTGCACCGGAACGCTCCACCCGAACACGTGCGCGCCGAGCGCCAGACCCGCCCCGACAACGGTCGCGGCGATCAGCCCGTTCTGGCTCGACAGGCCCAGCCCGTGTGCGGCCACGACGATCCCGGCCGACAGCATCGCCGGGATGGCGTACAGCTTGTTGCCGCCGAAGATCGCCGGCACGCGGCCGACGGCGACGTCACGGATCGACCCGCCCCCCACCGCGGTGGCCAGGCCGAGCAACATGGCCGGCAGCCAGCCGACCCCCACCTGCAGGGACCTCGTCGCCCCGGTCGCCGCCCAGGTGCCGAGGGCCAGGGCGTCCGCGATCGGGAAGAGGACGTTCCAGACGCGACCCTGGACGTTGACGACGTAGGCGATCACCGCCCCGGCGAGGGCGACCAGGAGGTACTGCGGGTCGGTCAGCGCGAGGGGGCGCCCGGCCTGGAGCAGGACGTCGCGGAGCATGCCCCCGCCGAGGGCGGACACGATCGCGAGGAGGACGAACCCGACGATGTCGAACCGGTGCTCTCGGGCCACGAGACCGCCGATGATGGCGTTGAGCAACACTCCGGTGAGATCGACGATGTGGAACATGAGACTCACCTCATGGGGCACGACGCGCACCTCCCTGCTGGTCCTCGGAAGGGCCATGACCTCGCGGCCCGTCCTCGCGGCCCGTCCCGTCCGGCCCAGGCAAGTCTCGCACGCACACCACCGGCACGTCAGCGGCCATCGGCCCCCCGAACCGACGGTACGTCGGCATCGGCGTCCAGATAGGCCATCGCGGCCACGACCAGTGCCTCGGTGCCGGTGCGCAGCGTCGGTTGGATGACCGGCGCGAACCCCGGGTTGTGGTTGGGCACGCTCGGACCACCACTCGGGAACCCGCCGAACCCCCAGTAGGTGTAGGGCGCGCCGAACGCGCCGGGTATCGTGCTGAAGTCCTCCGACGCGGTGGCCGGGGGCATCTCGGCCACCACCCGCTCGCGGCCGAAGTGGTCGAGGAACGCCGCGGTCACCCTGTCGGTCACCGCCGGATCGTTGTCGGTGAGCGGGTAGGTGTCGTAGACCTCGATCTCGGGCTCGCGGGGCGCGCGGGAGGCCGCGCATTCTGCACGGACCATCCGCGAGATGGCCTCGACGAGGTGGTCGCGCACCTGGGCGTCGTAGGCCCGGATGTTGAGGAGCAGTCGCGCCGAGGCCGGGATGATGTTCGCCGTGCTACCGGCGGTGATGCTACCGACCGTGACGACCGCGAAGTCGAACGGCGACACCTCCCGCGACACGATCGTCTGCAGCCGCATCACGATGGACGAGGCGAGCACGACCGGGTCGACCGAAAGGTGCGGCATCGACCCGTGCGACCCGGAACCGTGGACGACGACCCGGATGCTCGCGGCCGTCGACAGCATCGGGCCGCGGCGGGTGCCCACCTGACCGGCGTCCGGGAACGTCAGCACGTGCTGCCCGAGACACACGTCGGGCCTCGGCACGAGGCTGACCAGTCCCGCGTCGACCATGGCCCGGGCGCCACCCGCGTTCTCCTCCGCCGGCTGGAACAGCGCGATGTAGGTGCCCCGCCAGGCCGACCGATCGGCGGCGAACAGCGCGGCCGCTCCGACCGCCGCGGCGACGTGCATGTCGTGGCCGCAGGCGTGCATGACCGGCACCGTCGCCCCTGACGCGTCGACCATGGTGCGGGTCGACGCGTAGGGCAGGCCGGTGTCCTCCAGCACCGGCAGGGCGTCCATGTCGGCGCGCACCAACACGGTGGGGCCGGCACCGTGACGCAGGACGCCGACGACCCCGCCCCCGACCTCCTGCACCGCGAAACCGGCGTCCCGGAGGTGGCGCCCCACCGTCACGGCGGTCTCCCGCTCCTGGAAGCTGAGTTCCGGATGGGAGTGCAGATGGCGGTAGAGATCCACCTGCCAGGACTCGATCGACTCGACATTCGCCAACAGTCTGCCCACGCTCATCGCGGCACCGTCCTCTCCGGGCCCGGCTTCGGGTCCCCACCGAGTCAAGCACGACCCGCCGACCCGCGGCCGGGTTGCCGCAGGCTGCCGCTCCCACACCGGGACACGCCCGTGTCCGTCCCTGTCGATCCTCGGCTCACGACCCCCGCGTCAACGACATCGGTAGCCGGCAATCGATACTTTGGGTCCATGTCCACACCCACGCCCGGCACGACACTCCCCGATGCCCCGCCCAGCGGCCCGACGTTCCGCCTCGTGCTGGCCGGCCCCGCGACCGACCTCGTCCTGTGGGTTCACGCCGGGAGACTGCCCGAGGTCGTCCACTGGGGACATCCGCTCGGCGCACTCACCGCCTCCGGATTCGACGAGGCCGTCCGGGTCACCCGCCTGGGTGGCACGCACAACGGCCTGCCGGGCGAGGGGTACGGGTTGTCGATCATCCCCGAACAGTGGACCGGTTGGTCGGGTCGTCCGGGCGTCACGGGATCCCGCGCCGGACGCGGCTGGGCCCCCCGGTTCGTGGTGCGCGACATCGAACTCAACGGCGGGGTGTTGCCGGCGTCCGAGGTGGTTCGGGTGGACGCCGCCGCCGGAGCGGCACGCGTGGTCTTCCACGCCGGGGACCCCGACACCGCCCTCGATCTCGACCTCACCGTCGAGATGCTGCCGACCGGCCTGGTGCGGACG
>DAIESZ010000001.1 GCA_027346035.1 Propionibacteriaceae bacterium | reverse complement strand
CGTCGACGCCCAGGTGGCGGCCTCCGACTACCTCACCGGCCGGGAGGATCTGCTGCTGGCCCCCGTGCGGGCCCTGCCGGTGCTGCTCGAGCGAACCGGCCTCACGCTGGCGGACTTCGACCTCGTCGAGGTGCACGAGGCGTTCGCGGCCACGGTGCTGGCGACGCTCGAGGGGTGGAAACGGGAGGGTCTCGGTGACCTCGACCGGTCCCGGCTGAACGTCAACGGGTCGTCGCTGGCAGCCGGGCACCCCTTCGCGGCCACCGGCGCGCGGATCGTGGCGTCCCTCGCGAAGATGCTGGCGGAGCGGGGCACCGGGTCGCTCGGCCTCGTGTCGATCTGCGCGGCCGGCGGCCAGGGCGTCGTGGCGATTCTGGAGGGCATGTGATGGCCGGTCGGAGCGTTCTCGAGCGGATCTACGCCACGTCTGTGGGACATGCCGTCGCCCGGAGGGCGGGCCTGGCCGACCCTCCGGTCCTTCGGCGCGGCCGCGTTCGTCCCGCCGGGCCGATCGGGCTGGGACCGGCGACCGGCGGAGTGCTCGCCGAGCGGACGCTGGACGTGCTCGGCCTGGTCGGCACCGGGCCCCTGCGGGACGAGCCCGATCAGCAGACCCGGGACGCCGACGGTCGGGTGCGGCCACCCGCCTACCATGCGAGGCTGGGCGCTCTGGTCATCGACGCCACCGGGGTCCGGACGATCGCCGATCTGGAACCGGTGCGCGCGATGCTGCGTCCGGCCATGCGGGGGATGGAGGCGTCCGGGCGGGTGATCGTCGTCGCCGACGACGCCTCGGCCGTCGACGGTCTCGAGGCGAGGGCGGTGGCCCAGTCGCTCGACGGCATCGTGCGCACCGTCGGCAAGGAACTGCGCGGAGGCTCCACGGCGAATCTCGTCGCGTGCGGGGCGGGCGTGGGTCCCGACGACCTCGCGTCCACGCTCTCGTTCCTGCTCGACGGCCGCTCGGCCTTCGTCGACGGCCAGGTGATCCGGGTGCGCCCGCGCAAGGCGGAGGATGCCGCGGGTGACGCGTACGATCCCGCGCGTCCACTCGCCGGACGGGTCGTCGCGGTCACCGGGGCTGCTCGGGGGATTGGTGCGGCGATCGCCCGCACGATGTCCCGCGACGGCGCCACCGTGATCTGCGTCGACGTTCCCCAGGCGGGGGAGTCGCTGGCCCGGGTCGCGAACGCCGTGGGCGGTTCGGCCCTGCAACTGGACATCACCGCTCCCGACGCCGGCCGGCGGATCGCCGCCCACGTGGTCGGGCGGCACGGGATCGACACCCGCCTCTGGGCAATCGTGCACAACGCCGGCATCACCCGGGACAAACTGCTGGCCAACCTCGACGAGAACCGCTGGTCGCAGGTGCTGCGGGTGAACCTCGCGGCGCAGATCGCCATCAACGCGATCCTGCTCGATGCCGCCGTGCCGGGCGGGTTGGCCGAGCCCGGGCGGATCGTCGGCATCGCCTCCACGTCGGGCGTGGCGGGGAACCGCGGCCAGGCGAACTATGCGGCGTCCAAGGCCGGTGTCATGGGGCTGGTGTGGGCGATGGCCGACGGGTTGCGGGATCGGCCGATCACGGTCAACGCGGTCGCTCCGGGATTCATCGAGACCGACATGACCGCCGCGATCCCGTTCGTGCAGCGTGAGGTGTTCCGACGCAGCAACTCCCTGTCACAGGGCGGACAGCCCGTCGACGTCGCCGAAACCATCGCCTGGCTGTGCGACCCGGCGTCCGGCGGTATCGACGCCCAGGTGGTGCGCGTGTGCGGGCAGAACCTGGTGGGTGCGTGACCACGATCGAGCTGACCCGCCTGCCGCACGTTCCCGCCGCGCTCTGGCGGGCGGCCGTCACGCGCAACCGGCCACCGGCCGACGCGGGACTGCCCGACGTCGCGGTGGTCGTGCGCGGCGTCCGCACGCCCACCGGACGGCTCGCCGCCTACGACCGGCTGTGCGGGTTCGCCCTCCGTGACACGCTGCCGGCCACCTGGCTGCACGTGCTGTCCTTCCCGCTGCAGGCGTGGCTGATGTCCCGACCCGACTTCCCGTTCCCGCTCGCCGGCATTCTGCACCTCGGCAACCGGATGGTCGTCGAGCAGCCCGTGGCCGCCGGCGTCCCGCTCGACCTGAGCGTGCGCGCGGCCGATCCGCGTCCACACCGCAAGGGGGTCGCGTTCGACCTGGTCGGCGAGGCCTGGGTGGCTGGCCAGGTCGTGTGGCGGGGCGTGTCGACCTACCTCACGACCACCCGGACCCTGCCCGGTGAGCCCGAGCCCACCGTGCACCTTCGGTTGCCCGAGGCCCCGGCGTCGCAGCAGTGGCTCCTTGCGCCGGATCTCGGACGCCGCTACGCCGCGGTGTCCGGCGACTACAACCCCATCCACCTGCACCCGTTCACGGCCCGGCCGTTCGGGCTGAGCCGCCCGATCATGCACGGGATGTGGACGCACGCCCGTGCCCTCGCCGGACTCGGGGGCGCCCTGCCCGAGCGCTACGGCGTCCGGGTGCAGTTCGCCGCTCCGCTGCGACTGCCGGGTCGCGTCGGCTTCGCGGTGGCCGGGGAGGCCGGAACCACCCGGTTCGCGGTCGTCGGTCGGGACGGCCGGCCGCATCTGGTCGGCGAGTTCGAGTCCCGGTAGGGCGCGGCACGCCATCGGGTGGTGCGGAGTGCCGACGCGCGGTGTCCGGCGTGCTCCGAACGGCTCAAGCCCTACTCCTGTAGCTCCTCCGACAGTCGCACGAGGCAACGTCCGGGGGTGACGAACGGGATGAGGCCGACCCGGGGTGCAGGAGCATCACGGTGGCCGGTGGCGAGCACCCCCTCGATCAGGCCCAGGTGCACCGCGCAGGCCACACCCTGGTACTCGTCGACCAATTCCCGGAACGGGCAGTTGTGCAGCACCAACTCGGTGGGCAGGCGGCCCGGGTCGCCCTGCGGGTCGAACCCCATGTCGTCGAGCAGGTCGAGGACGGTCTCGGCAGGGGGCCGGGGCGGTCCGGGACCGTCGCCCACGGGTGCCACCGCGAGTCCGTGCGCCCAGCCGTGGCCGGCGTCCAGGGCGGCCGTCACGGGGTCGGGCGACGTGTCGACCAGATGCTGCATCAGGACGCCGGCGAGCAGCCGGTAGTTGCGATCGCCTGCCCGGGCGGCGTCCGCCGTCGGCCGGTAGACCGTGTGCGGGCGTCCGCGTCCCCCGGTTGGGCGGCGCCCGCGCTGCAGCAGCCCTGCGGCATCGAGGGCGTCGAGGTGGGCGCGGACCGTGTTCACGTGCAGGTCGAGTTGGGTCGCGAGGTCGTCGATCGTCGGGGGCTCGGCGGCCAGACGGATCGCCGCGAGCACCCGGCCACGGGTCCCGCGGACGGCGATCGCCGACGTCGCTCCCGGCTCTGCCGGATGAGTCATGGGGCTCCCTCGTCTCTGGTCGGTCACTTGCCATTTTATACACCTAAGATGTTAAATAACAGATGAACATTGGAAAAAGCGATGAAAGGACATTCCGTGACCGAGATTCCCCTGACCGAAGCCCACTCGGGTTGCACGTGCGGCGAGGACGAGGGCATTCCCGAACTCGACGCCCGGGCCATCCCGCACGCCATCCGGCACGCGACGATCTTCGGTGCGCTCTCCGGGGTGAAGCCCGGCGGCGCGATGGTGCTCGTCGCCCCGCACGACCCCAAGCCGCTGCTGGCCCAGATCGCCGAGCGCGAGGGCGACGCGATCGAGGTCACCTACCTCGAACGCGGCCCCGAGGCCTGGCGGCTCCAGTTGGCGCGTCGCTGATCCGATGGCCGGTCGGGAGATGGGGATCCTCGGCTGACGCCGCCCGGCGGGGCCCGGGCTGTGCTGTTCCCACCGGCCCTGCTGTTCCCACCGGCCGGACTCTCCCTGCTCGCCGGGTCGACGCCGCGCGCTTCGCCCGTCAGCGTGACGAGGCGCCGCCGCCGTGCTTCCCTGGTTCGCGATGTCGATGGTGAGCGCCACGTCCCGATCATCCGGCCGGCAGTCGCCCCCCGAACGACCTGTGAAGCCGGCCCGCCGCTCCGGGGCGCTGCGCCATCAGCGGCCGTACTGTGGCTGGCGCTGGGCCTGGTGCTCGCCGCACTGCACCCGTAGTTCCCGGGTGTCGGCTGGGCGGCCAGTCACGCCGGGCTGCTGGGTGCCCTCACCCACTCGATCCTCGTGTGGTCGAGCCGCTTCGCCGACGCCCTACTTCGGGTGACGCCCACCGACACGGCATCGCCTTCCGGCACGATCACTGGCCCACTATCGTGCACTCGGGGGAGCGGATCCGGCTGTGGCTCATCGACGCCGAGCCGCTCGGGGGGATGGACTTCCACGTTGCCGGCGTCCAGTTCGTCGCGGGCTATATGGAGGGCGGCACCTGTTGAAGGAAGGCCGTGACGCCTTCGCTGGCACGTAGGCGGGAGCCAGGCGCGCTGGAACCAGGTCAGGGGGCTTCGTCGAGTTGGCGCTGCCTCAGGCCGGTCACTGTCCCTTCCTCGCGCTCTTCATGGCCGATGCGGAGAGGGGTGCGCACGGCGTCATCACCGCTGTTCGCGGGGGACCGGTGCCGGCCGGCCGGTGATGACGTGGCAGTTCTCGTCGCCGGTGCAGTCGGCGGGGTCGAGACAGAGGCTGCGGTCCCGGAGATGTTCCAGTGCGCGTCCGAGCGTGGCCGGTTCGCTGATCCTCCGGCGGACGCCGGCGACAGTCGACCCTCGACTTTCCACCGTCGACTGTCGCCGGGGCCGAGGGGAGGGTGGCGGTGTTCGCCACGCTGAACGCGGCGACCCGCAGGCCAGAGCACACCGGCACGGCGTCGGCGATGTTCGCCAATTCCGAGCTGGGGTCCGCGTGGGACCGTTCGAGAGCGAGGAGGGTGGCCCGGTGTCGACGCCGATATGAGACTCAGCGATACGCGGACCGGTACCCGAACCCGCATGGCCGAAGCCCTCGGCGTCACCACGATCCTCTCGTCGACCGGTCCGTCGGCGCCCACCTGCCCGGTCTGGGATACGCGGAACTGGTGAAGGGGCCTGGCTCGGTCGGCCGTGCTCCGTGCGGCGCTCGGTGTCAGGATGCCGCTCCGAACTCGACGGGATGTTCGGCCAGCCGCCACTCGAGCATCCCGTCTGCGAGTCGGACGCCGCGCCGCCCGGCGTCCGCGAGGATTCGTACGGCGTCGTAGGCGAACGCGCAGTACTCCCCGCGGCAGTAGACGACCACCTCGGCGTCGTCGGGCAGGTCGGACACCCGGGCGGCCAGTTCGTCGACAGGGATCGATACCGCGCCGGGGATGTGGCCGGCCAGGTACTCCTCCCGGGGGCGCACGTCGAGGACGGTGCAGTGTGGCGCCGACGCTTCGATGTCTCCACCGAGGTCACGCACGAGGTCGTCGATGCTGCGGGTGCCATGCGTGGCGGCGTCCGGTCGCAGGTAGTCGTTCCGGGCCCGGGTGACCTCGGCCCGATGGGCGTCGGCCACCCGACGCAGCAGGGCGAGCAGATGGGCCACGTCGGGCCCGGAGAGGCGGTACAGCATCTGGACACCGTCGCGACGGGAATTGACCAGGCCCGCCCGCTTGAGCACCTGGAGGTGCGCCGACGTGGTGGTGACACCGGCTCCGACCGCGCGGGCGAGCGCGTCGACGTTGCGGTCGCCCTGGGCGAGCAGGTCGAGCAGTTCGAGCCGGGTGCCGTTGCCCAGTGCCTTGCCGGTACCCGCGAAGGCGTCGTAGAGCGCGATCTTGGCGTCACTGAGGGGGGCGCGAAGGTCATCCATGAGCTATCCTCCAATGTTCTATGGAAGATAGTAACTAATGGGTCCTGCAGCCGATGCCAGAGGTCTGATGCCATGAATGTTGTTGAGGGTCGGTCGTACGGCGCGGCGCCGGTCGAGCTGGGGCTGCGGGACAACTGGCTCCAGTTCACCCTGCTGATTGTCGTCAACATGTGCGTCGGGGGCCTCGTCGGGCTTGAGCGCACCACGGTTCCGCTGCTCGGTCCCGAAGTGTTTGGACTGCGCAACGACCTCGTGGTGTTCTCGTTCATCATCGCGTTCGGCCTCACCAAGGCCTTCACCAACCTCGCCGCGGGGGCGCTCACCGCGCGCTTCACGCGGCGGCAGTTGTTGCTCACCGGATGGCTCGCCGGCGTCCCCGTGCCATTCATGCTCGCCTGGGCCCCATCGTGGGCGTGGATCATCGCGGCGAACGTGCTGCTCGGCCTCAACCAGGGCCTCGCCTGGTCGATGACCGTCAACATGAAGATCGACCTCGTGGGCCCGGCTCGACGCGGCCTGGCCACCGGGCTCAACGAGGCCGCCGGCTACGGGGCTGTGGGTGTCACCGCGCTCGTCTCGGGCTATCTCGCCACCTCGTACGGGCTGCGTCCGGTCCCCGAACTCATCGGGGTCGTGTTCATCGTCGCGGGGCTGGGCCTGTCGCTGCTCGTGCGCGACACCGGGGCACACGTGGCGCTGGAACTGTCGCGGCACCTCGCGCCCTCGCTCGCGGCAGACGATGCGACACTCTCGACGATCTTCGTCCGCACCAGTTGGACCCACCGCTCGCTGCGCGGCGCGAGCCAGGCGGGCATGGTCAACAACCTCAACGACGGCCTCACCTGGGGTGTCTTCCCGCTGCTGTTCACCGACCACGGGTTGGGCCTGGCGGCCATCGGGCTGATCAAGGGGATCTATCCCCTCCTGTGGGGCGTCGGCCAGACCTGGACGGGTCACCTCGCCGATCGGGTCGGCCGCAAGCCGCTCATCGTCGGTGGCATGATGACCCAGGCGGCAGCCTTCGTTCTGGCGCTCGGGCTGCTGCGCTGGCCGCTGGTCGCGGGGGTCACCTCAGCGGTGGTGCTCGGGGTGGGAACGGCGATGGTCTATCCGGCCCTCATCGCCTCGGTGTCCGACCACGCGCATCCCGGTTGGCGCGCGAAGGCACTGGGCACCTACCGGTTCTGGCGTGACTTCGGGTACGCCGCCGGTGCGTTCGTGGCCGGTATCCTCGCCGAGACGCTCGGACTGGATGCCACCGTCGTCGCCGGGGCCGCACTCACCGCCGTGTCGGGACTGCTCGCCGCCCGGTGGATCACCGAGCACCGTCCCGGCGGCCCGACGTCGTGAACTTCGACCATCACCAGAGAGGCAACTCGTGCGCACCGTGGAGTCCATCGCCGTGTTCCTCGCCTCGGCGCTCGCCGAGATCGGCGGCTCGTGGCTGGTCTGGCAGGGGTTGCGCGAGCACAAGGGAACGCTGTGGATCGGGTCGGGCGTGGTCGTGCTCGGTCTCTACGGGGTCATCACGACGCTGCAGCCGGACGCCCACTTCGGCCGGATCCTCGCCGCCTACGGCGGGGTGTTCGTCGCGGCGTCCCTCGTGTGGGCGGCGATCGTCGACGGCTACCGGCCCGATCGCTACGACATCATCGGCGCACTGATCTGCCTGGTCGGGGTCGGCGTGATCATGTACGCACCCCGAGGTGCATAAACGCGATAACATCGCTCCATGGCGATGAAAGGAATCCGAACCGCTCCACCGCCCGCCGGTGAGGTCCCCGCGATGGAGGCCGCCGCGTGCCTGTTCCACGGGTTCGGTGACCGCTCGCGGTTGACGATCGTGCAGCATCTGGCGCTCGGGGAGCACCGGGTCGTCGACCTCACCCGGCACGTCGGGCTGGCGCAGTCGACGGTCAGCCGGCACCTCGCGTGCCTGCTCGACTGCGGCATCGTGACGGTGCGGGCCGAGGGCCGCGCCTCCGTGTACTCGCTCGCGCACCCGGACGCGACGATGGACCTGTTGTCGGCCGCCGAACGGCTGCTCGGGCTCACTGGTGACGCCGTCGTCGCCTGTCCGCGGCTCGGCTCCGCGGGCCGTGGGGAGGTGCGCCATGAGCGGTGATCACGACCATTCCCACGGAGCGGCCGAACTGGCCGACCACCGGGGACGCCTGGCGATCGTGCTGGGAATCACCGTCGTCGTGCTCGCCGTCGAGGTCGTCGGCGCCCTGATGTCAGGCAGCCTCGCGCTGCTCGCGGACGCCGCTCACATGCTCACCGACGTGGCCGGGCTGATCCTCGGGCTGGTCGCGGCGGTGCTTTCACGGCGACCGGCGACCGCCGCGCGCACGTGGGGCTATCGGCGCGCCGAGGTGCTCGGGGCGGCGACCCAGGCCGCGGTCCTGCTGGCCGTGGGGGTATTCGTGCTGGTCCAGGGGGTCCGGAGGCTGGTCGCGCCGCCCGAGGTGACCTCCGGGGTCATGTTGGTGTTCGGGGTGGTCGGACTCGTCGGCAACATCGTCGGCTTGATCGTGCTGGTCGGCGGCCGGGGGGCCAGCATGAACCTGCGCGCCGCGTTCCTCGAGGTGCTCAACGACGCCCTGGGATCGGTCGCGGTGCTGGTCGCCGCGGCGGTCATCGCCACCACCGGCTGGCTGCGGGCGGACGCCGTCGCGTCACTGATCATCGGCGTGCTGATCATCCCCCGCACGATCCGCCTGCTGCGTGAGGCGGTCGACGTGCTGCTCGAGTCGACGCCCAAGGGGCTCGACCTCGGTAGTGTCCGGCGGCGGATCCTTGACGTCGAGCACGTTCACGACGTGCACGACCTGCACGCGAGCCTCGTGGCCACCGGGCTGCCCGTGGTGAGCGTTCACGTGATCGTCGACGACACCTGCTTCCTCGACGGTCACCTCACCTCGCTGCTCGACGAGGTCCAGGGCTGCCTCGACAGCGACTTCGACGTCATCCACTCGACGATCCAGTTCGAGTCACCTCGCCACGCCGAGCACGAGTTCCGCACTCACGCCTGACGTCGTGGTCCGGACGCGGTGGAGGCGGGTCGGTTCACAACCGGCCCGCCCCGTGACGCCTGGTGATCAGTCGTGTTCCGGGCGCTGACGCTCCACCGCTCCGATCTGCTGCTCGAAGGCCGTCGCGAAGGCGGCCTGGCCGGCTGCCGTGGGGTGCAGGGTCGTCGAGCTGATCCACGGCGTTGCCGAGCACACGCTGTGTCCGTCAAAGGCCGAGGCCGCGTCGACGAGGTGCACCATCGGGCTGGCGGCGTCCACGGCGCCCGCGAGGACGGTGTTGAGTGCCATGTTGACCGCGTTGTCGGCTTGGGCGCCCGGGCAGTTGGCGAGCAGGACCGGGTAGTTCGACACGAAGATCTGCGCGTGCGGCGAGCGCCGGTGGATGTCGGCGAAGATCGTCGCGAGCGGGGTGACGACGACGGTCGTGCCCGAGATCGGATCGGGGATCGAGATGCCGGACGAGTGCGCGTCAGGGACGGCCAGCGCCGTGAGTGCGGACTGGATCCTGGCGGGCAGGGCGGCGCAGTTCGGGTCGGTGGTGTCCACCAGGCAGTGGGCAGCGTCCCCGAAGCCGACGTCGTTGCCGCCGATCGTCAGGGTGACCACACGTGTCCACCGCGACAGCGAGTCTTCCTGCGGTGCAGCGGTGGCGCCTCCGTAGAGCGCCTGGGGCTTGACGATGTCGGTGGTGATGGCTCCCGAGCACGCGGCGAAGTCGAACGAGCGAGCGGTTCGCTCAGCCGTAGCGACCAACTCGGGGTAGGCCTCCGACGAGCGCGCGCATAATTGCGCCGCCGTGCCGCTCATGCTGGGGAGTCCGTACCCCGCGGCGTACGAGTCGCCCAACGCGACATAGTCGGCCGGCCGGGTCCAGGCCGACCGGTGCATGTCGACGGAGGCCTCGGGCCGGGCGTCCCGGTCGTAGGACGCGGCATGGGCCGACGCGGCTGGAACAAGGGCAGTGGCCAGCCCCAGGACCACGGAACTGAGAATTGGAACAATACGACGCCTCATGATGACCTCCTAGAAATCTCCGGCTGATCGCCGTGCTCAGGCTAACGCTCATTCATAGAGGGGGGAAGTTGGAATCACCATCTGGCTGGGCGAGATGGTACGAAGATGCCCGACGTCCAGTCGCCCCGACCCCCGCCCACGCCACGGTGGCCACGCCATTGTCGGCCGCATTCCCGGGCCGGCCGCCAGCGGGAACCTAGATCACCGGTCCCGCCGTCAGGATCACCGTCGATCTCGGTTCTGCGCGGTACCTGGTCGTGGATGCGGGCAGGGGCGCCGGGGGGGTGCAGAAGTCGTCGGGGGAGGGCCGGTCGGTGTCGACGAGGATCCGCCACCCCTGCCCGTCGGGCAGGTCGGGCAGCGCGAAGTCGAGGGGCTGCCAGAACGCGTTGACGATGACGTGCAGATGCTCCGCCTCCGGATGGCTGAGTTCCAGGGCGAGGGAGTGGGAATCCTCTCCGAAATCGGGACGGTCCAACTCCACTCCGTGCCAGGAGACGCCGGCACTGTCGGGCTGGCCCCAGAACGATCGATCGGTGAACAGACGCGATCCCTTGCGGAACTCCAGGAATTCCCGGACGAAACGCAGCAGGTCGCCCTCGCGGTCGACCTGGTCCCAGTCGTACCAACTGGTGGTGTCGTCGTGGCAGTAGGCGGTGTTGTTGCCCTCCTGGGTGCGGCGCACCTCGTCGCCCATCAAGAGCATCGGCCGGCCCTGGGACACCATCAGCACGGTGAGGAAGTTCTTGATCTGCCGCAGCCGCAGGCGGTTGATCGCCGGATCGTCGGTGGGCCCCTCTGCCCCGCAGTTCCAGCTGTCGTTGGAGTCGGCCCCGTCGCGGTCGCCCTCCCCGTTGGCCAGGTTTTGCTTGGCGTTGTAGCTGACGAGGTCGTTGAGGGTGAACCCGTCGTGGGTGGTCACGAAGTTGATGCTGCGGGTCGGGTCCCGGTGTGGCTGGTGGAACAGCTGAGCGCTGCCCATCAGGCAGTCGGCGAAGCCGGCCGCCTGGCCGGAGTCACCCTTGATGAAGCGTCGCACGGTGTCGCGGTACCGCCCGTTCCACACGGCCCACCGGTTGCCCGCGAAGGTGGTCACCTCGTACAGGCCCGCAGCGTCCCAGGCCTCGGCGATGATCTTCGTACCGGCGAGGACGGGTTCGGTGTCGATGTCCCACAGGATCGGCGGGTCCTTCAGCGGCGTCCCGTCCTCGCCGCGGGAGAGCACCGCGGCCAGGTCGAAGCGTAAGCCGTCGACGTGGATGTGCTGGACCCAGTGCCTCAGGCAGTCGAGGATCATCCGGCGCACGATCGTCTCGTTGGCGTTGATCGTGTTCCCGGTGCCGGTGTAGTCGTCGTAGGTTCCCGGGGCGGCCGGGTCGACCATGTAGTAGGTCAGGTTGTCGAGGCCGCGCAGTGACTGCGTCGGACCAGTCACGCCTCCTTCGGCGGTGTGGTTGAAGACGACGTCGAGGATCACCTCGATTCCCGCCCGGTGCATCGCCTTGACCAGATCCCGGAACTCGTCGAATGGGCCCAGCGGGTCGGGGCGGGAACTGTAGCCGCTGTGGGGCGCGAATAGCGCCATCGGCTGGTATCCCCAGTAGTTGACCAGGCCGGGTGGGGCGTCCAGGGCATCGAACTGCTGAACGGGCATCAGTTCCACGGTGGTGACGCCCAACGACCGCAGGTAGGGGATCTTCTCGATGAGGCCGGCGTAGGTGCCGCGTTGTGGCTCGGTGATGCCGGAGTTCGGTCGTGCGGTGAAGCCGCGGACGTGCAACTCGTAGATGATGCTGTCGTCGAAGTCCCGCTTCAGCGGCCGGTCGCCCTCCCAGTCGTACGCCTCCGGTGCGGTGGCGACGCTCTTCGCGGCCACCGCCGTGTCGTCACCCGGACGGGCGGCGACGTCACGGGAGTACCCGGTCGGCAACACCACCCCCCGCGCGTACGGGTCGATCAACAGCTTCTGCGGATCGAAGTGCAGTCCGGCCTCGGCCCGGTGGGGACCGTCCGCGTAGAAGCCGTACAGCTGCCCGCCGAGCAGTCCCGGAACGAAGACGTGCCAGTAGTGTTCCGTGCGGTTCGTGGCGGGATCGAGGCGGATCTCCCGCGTCGGCCGCTCGTCGTCCGCGTCGTCGAACAGCGCCAGGGTGATGCCCGTCGCGTCGCGGGAGTAGACGCAGAAGTTGATGCCTCCGGGCGACACCGTCGCCCCCACCGGGTACGAGGTTCCGGTGCCGACCGCCGGAACCCCCTGTCGCACTGCGCCATCTGCCATGTCGGTCATGAACGGACCCCTTTCCAGTCGCAGCACATCTGCGCCACCGGGCGGATCCATCCCTGACCGCATCATTGTGGCTACGGTGCGATGGTAGACACCCACCACGAATGAGGGCGCGGTTCCGGGTCCCGGGACGCGGGACTGTGCCGCGTCCCGGGGGGTTCTCACGGGGCGTCGACCAGCGCGGTGAGATCGTCGCGTGGGGGCGCGAGGGCTCTCAGTTCGTCGGTGAGTTCACGTTCGGCGCGTCCGGGATGGACCGCCCGGAGGGCCATCAGGATCGCCGCGAGGTCGACGATCTCCTGCAGCGACGCGCCGACGATCGCCGGGAGGAATCCCCACAGGGCGACCAGCATGAGTCCGACGCTGATCACGATGCCGAGCCAGATGGCCTGGAGGGCGACTCGCACCGTTCGCTGGGCGATCGCGATACTCGTCGCCACCCGGCCGATGTCGTCGAGCATGATCACGACGTCGGCCGACTCGCTCGCGGCCGTGGCCCCCTTGGCCCCCATGGCGATGCCGATGTCGGCAGCGGCGAGCACCGGGGCGTCGTTCACCCCGTCGCCGACCATGGCCACCGGGCGGGAGGCAAGCCCCGCCACCTGGGCGACCTTGTCGGCCGGCAGGAGTCCGGCCCGGACGTCGTCGATGCCGATCCGCTCGGCCACATGCCGGGCGGTGCCGGCGGCGTCGCCGGTGAGCATCGTGACCGAGCCGACGCCGAGCAGCCGCAGGGCACGCAGGGTCGCGGCCGCGTTGGCGCGGACGTCGTCGGCCAGCAGGATGCGACCGAGGTAGCGATCCTCGGTTCCGACGTGGATCGCGATGTGGCCCGGGGGCACGGCCACGTCGGGTGGCTGGTGACCGGTGACGCGGGCCACGTGGGCGGCGTTGCCCACGGCGCTGAGCCGGCCGAGGATGGTCGCCGTCATGCCCGCGGCGGTGGCCTCTTCGACGGTGCTCGCGGCAGGGATGTGCAGCCGGCGCTGGTGGGCCGCGTGAACGACGGTCTTCGCCAGCACGTGGGCGGAGAACATCTCCGCGGCGGCGGCGATGCGCAGGATGTCGTCGGGGTCGGCGTCCCCGGCGGGTTCGATCGCGGCCACGACCGGGTGCCCGTGCGTGATCGTGCCGGTCTTGTCGAGGGCCACGGTGCGGGCCCGGGCGAGGGTCTCAAGCACCCCCCCGGACTTGACGATCACACCGCTGCTCGCCGCCCGGCTCATCCCTGCGAGGAACGCGACCGGTGCGGCGATGAGCAGCGGGCACGGGGTGGCCACGACCAGCACCTCGGCGAAGCGCACCGGATCGCCCGACATCCACCACGCGATG
>DAIESZ010000346.1 GCA_027346035.1 Propionibacteriaceae bacterium | reverse complement strand
CGCGGCGTCCGATCAGGTGGCGCACGGTGTGGCGGATGACCCGGCTCGGACGCCCACCCATCTGGTGACGCGGGACCTCCGGGCAGGGCTGATATCTTGGGGCCGTCGGCCCGGGGTCTGGGCATCGGGCCGTGGTGGCCCACCCGTCCACCACCGGGCGAGCCGTCGTGGTCGAACGAGTCCAGAGGTCCCCATGAAGCTTTCCGTTGTGGTCCCCGCCTATAACGTCGAGGCGCACATCTCCAGGACGCTGGACTCGATCCTTGCCCAACAGCAGCCGGTGCACGAGATCATCGTCATCGACGACGGCTCGACCGATGGGACCCGCCGGGTGGTCGACGAGTACTTCCGGCGACGCCCGACCCCCGGCGTGACGGTCCGCGGCCAGGAGAACCGGGGAGTCAGCGCGGCACGCAACGCCGGGCTCGACCTCGCCACCGGTGACCACGTGCTGTTCCTCGACGCCGATGACCTCGTGGATCCCTCGTTGGTGGCGAGGCTGGGTTCGGTCGTCGACGCTCGGGCCGTGGCGGCGGACGCCGTGGTCTGGCGCTTCGACCAGCTCAACGAGCAGGGTACGCGGATGAACAGGTACGACCGGTACTGGAAGAACGAGTTCCCCGAGGCATCGACCGGCGCGGAGACGCTGCACCGGATCCTGCGGGCGCGCAAGCAATGGATCTGGACCGGCAGCATCGCCTGGAGCGTCGGTTTCCTGCGCGACCAGGGGATGCGCTTCACCGAGGGCTGCCGGCACGGGCAGGACCTGGAGTTCAACTGGACCTCCCTGTCGCGGGCGTCGACCGTGCTCGCCGTCAACGAGGTGCTCAGCTGGTACGTCATCAGGCCGGGCAGCACGACGAATGTCATGAACCCCAAGAGGTTCGACGACGTGCGCGCCTTCCAGCGCACCGCCGACGCGTTCGCGGCGTCACCCGACCAGCAGGTGCGGGAGCTGTCCGCAGATGTCCAGCGCATGGTGTTCCCACACTTCTGGGAAACCTTCGCCAAGATGGCTCGCACCACGATGCCCGCCCATCGGATCCTCTCCCAGATCCGGACGGGACAGCCGGGGTTGCTCCGCGACATGCGCGCGATCATCTGGGCCTCGCTGGTGAAGCGAGAGCCGGTGCCGCGCAAGCACGCGGTGTTCGCCGTGTCGCCGAGCGCCTACATCCGGTACGTCCGCAGGGCGAAGTCCCGCCGGTGACCGGTCGGCTCGGCGCGCCTCAGCGCAGCCTGGCCATCAGCAGCGCCGCGACGTGGGCGCGCGGCTCGAGGTCGAGTCCGGGGATCGCGTCGAGAGGATCTGGCCTGGACAGCTTCTTGTGCTGCACCCGGGCGTTGACCAGCGCCTGGTAGACGACCCGGCCCAGATGCTCGGCGATCTCGGGGTCGTCGCCGGTCCACCGGCCGAGTGAGTCCAGCATCAGCAGGTACGCGCGCACATACCCGCTCACGGAGCGGGCCACGGAACCCGCCGTCATCGTCGATCCGGCTCGGACGCGCCGCCCGTAGAGCGCCACCTGAGTGTGGGCGGCCCGCCTCGCGTGGAGCAGCACCTCGAACGTGAAGGGGTTGTCCTCGTGCATCATTCCGAGGGTGAACCAGATGTCCTTGGCCCGGATGAGGTCGAGCTTCACGAAGTAGAGGCACGCGCTGACGCGATAGTCCTCGTTCTTGCGGAACTCGGTGAGCAGCCGTGCACCGGTGACCGGGGCGGCGTACTCCCTGGACCTGCGGTAGTAGGTGGCGTACACGGCCCACTGTTCGGCCGTGACACCCGCATCGCGGAACGCCTCGGCGTCGTAGGCGAGCACGTCGAGATCCTGGTCGCGCGCGGAGCGGATGAGCGCCGCCACGTCGACCGGGCGCCACCAGTCGTCGCTGTCGAGGAAGCAGACATAGGTGCCGGTGGCCGCGGCCAGGCCACTATTCCGGGCGCCGGACAGTCCGGCGTTCGGCTGGTCGATCACCGTGATGCAGTCGAACGTCGCCGCGTACCGCTCGAGGATCGCCAGCGACGAGTCGGTGGACCCGTCGTTGACGCAGATGATCTCGAGGTCCACGTCGCCGTGCAGAAGGACGCTGTCAAGGCACAGCGCCACGTAGTCCTCGGCGTTGTGCACCGGCACGATCACCGACACGTCGGGCCGGTGCCGGCCCCGGGTCGAGGCCGGTGGGACGCGCGGCTGCTCAGCCCTGCGCGTCGACATCACGGGAGACCGGTGCGCCGGAGACGCTCGCGTCGCGGAGAGCGATGATCATGGCCTCGAGTTCGTCGTGCCGCTCGGCCAGTGCCGTCAGCTCACGTGCCGCGGTCCCGGTCGTCTGGGTGATCACGGTCTGCCCGAACCTGATGCTCTCGAGGTCGCGCTGCAGGCCCTTGAGGACGCTGTCGATTTCGGTCACCATCCGCTCGAGGGGTTCGGGCAGTGTTGGGGCCGCTGGCGACGTCGACACGGGGCGGGCCAGCCAGTCGAGCGCCCTGCGGGTCCGGATGATCGCCCGATTGTTGCGGACGACGAGCACCGCGAGGGCAGCCAGCAGCACGCCCACGAGGGCCAGCGCCGCCCGGGTCTGACCTGCGGCAGCGGTCACGACCACCGCCGCGCCGAGAAGGGTGGTTGCCCCGAGGGCAACGATTTCGCGTGGGGTGAGCCTTGCCATGGTGGATGTCTCCGGTTGAGTCTTCGGTGATCAGTGGGGTGGGCTCCAGCCGGGCCAGCCTGAGGCTATCACGGGCCGAGCGCCGCGGGTCAGGGTGTGGTGACCGAAGGGGGCGACGCGGCCAGCCGGCTGCGTTCCGCCGCGACGGCCTCCACGAGCTGTCGGGCCCGCGCGTCGAACGAGTGCTCCGCCGCCACGCGCGCCGCCGTGGCGAGCCGACTCCCGCGGTCGCCGAACCACTCCTCCGCGGGTCCGCCGAGGATGCGATCGACGTCGGCCTGGGATGCGACGGTGCGCACCGAGTCTCCGAACAGTTCCTCGATCCCCTCCACCGCGTCGCTGAGAACCCGGGTGCCGCACGCGACCGCGTCGAACAGCCGGTTGGAGAGGAAACCGTCGCGCTGCATGTCCTCCCAGTGGTCGTTGAGCACGACGCCGGCCCCCGCGTACAGCGTCCCGAGCAGGTCGTTCGGGACGAATTCGGCGATCACCAGCGAGTCGTCGACGAACGGCTTCCACCCCGAACCGTAGATCGACACCCTGGCCCCGCTCGACAGCGCCATCCGCAGTAGCGGACGCTCCACGCCTCGCGAGTTCCCGACCCACAGTGCCTCGGGGCCGGTGTCGGGCTGCGCGCGCCCGGGATTGAACAGTTCGGGGTCGGTGCACTGCAGCAGCGGCCGGATCGGGATGCCCCATTCGGCCGATCGGCGCGCGGCCCACGGGACGCCTGCGGCGAACACGAGGTCGTAGTCGGCGAGTTCGGCGGGCGTCACCTCCTCGGGGTGAGAGATCACCCACATCGCCGTGAGCTGGTTCGGCGACGGTTCGACCCGGTTGAGGCCACGGAGCACCAGGGTGACGTCGTCGTCGGTGCGGGTGGCGCGTCCGCGGGCCTGGCGCCGGTCGACCGACACGGTCTGCCCGAGTCGCCGCAGCGCCACTGCGAGCGACTCGGCGAAATGGGTGTCGCCCCACTGGTCACCCAGGGGCCCGGCGGTCGCGGCGGTGTCGAGCGTCCACCACAGGGCGGGGAGCCCCTCCGTCACGCGGACGCCGGTTCCGTGGGCGAGGCGTGGCCGCATCGACCATTCGCTGCGTTCCGCATCGGATGCTCCGGGCAACCGCTCGGCGGTCCACCCGGTGATCGTGAGGCCCGCCCCGAGCAGGATGTCGCGCGTCCCCGCGGGAACCGTGGCATGGCGCTGCTGAAGCCTGCGCGACGCGAGTGCCGGAGCCGGGGTGAACCCGAAGCGCTCGTCCGGCGTCACGATCAACCGCACGTCGGGCAGGCACACCGACGAACCACGCCCGGCCTCGGCCAACGCCAGGGACAGGTCGGTGTCGACGAAGTCGTTGCCCAGGTCGCCGGCCGGGCCGCCCACGGCGACGACGTCGTCACGGCGGGCCGCGACCGCATCGCT
>DAIESZ010000345.1 GCA_027346035.1 Propionibacteriaceae bacterium | reverse complement strand
GCTTCGCCGGCGGGATGAACGCGGGGCTGAGGTGGGCCATCGAGCGGGGCGCAGGAACGGTCACCGTCCTCAACAACGACACGGTCTGCTCGCCCCCCGAGATCGAGGCGCTCGAGCGGGCGGCGTCACGAGGTGCCGTCGTGAGCCCCCAGGTCAACTACCTCGCCGCTCCGGGCTCCGTCTGGTTCGGTGGGGGCGTCGTGGACGCCGACACGGCCCTTCCCCGGCATCTCAGCGAGACGGAGCTCGCGGCCCTGCCCCCGCTCGACTGTGCTCCGACCGAGACGCTCGCCGGCTGCTGCCTCACCGCTCGCGCGGACGTGTGGCGGCACGTGGGCCTGTTCGACGAGCGGTACTTCCTGCTGTTCGAGGACGCCGACCTCAGCCTGCGGGCCGCGCGACTCGGGATCCCTCTGCTGGTTCGCCGCGACATCCGGATCCTGCACCGGGTGTCGGCGTCGTTCACCGGCGAGTTCGGATACCTGGGGCTGTACTTCTACGCCCGAAACGGCCTGTTGTTCGGCGCCTCGGCCGGTGCCGGCCGCATGGTCCGGGCGAGATTCCTGCGCCGTCACGTCGTCCCGGTGCTGGGACGGGACGTGCGGAACCGCGATCTCGGACGGTTGGCACGGCACGGGGTGGCGCTGGCCACGGCGCTGGTCGACTACGCGACCGGCCGTTTCGGGGAGGCGCCCCGGTGGCTGCAGCACCGCGCGCGGGCGTGGACCGGGACGGGTAGCTAGCCGGCCGGGCGACGGCCCCGACCACGCGGCAGGGAGCCGACGGCTGATCTCAGCGAACGCAACCAGGGGGCGCGGGTCCGGACGAGGGCCTTGGCGTGCTCGCGGGACTGGGCGGGTCCGAGCAGGATGCGGGCGAGGTGCCAGCTCACGGCACGCACCCGCGGGTCCGAGAACTGCGGTGATCGCCGGAGCTCGTCGAGCAGGTGGACATGGAGGGGCCCCACCGGGGCGCCGGACGTGCCGGCGTCCGGGCGGTCCAGGCCCCCGCCGTAGCGCAGGGCGACCGCCGAGGAGAGGAACGGGAGGGCCAGCCGGGTCGTGCGCGAGGTCGCAGCGCCGTGCACCCGGTAGAAGACCGTCGGCTGGTCGACGACGGCGACGGGGCACAGCTTCGCGGCGACGGTCAGCAGCCAGTAGTCGTCCATGGCGAGGGCGTGGGGTGCGAAGCCGCCTGCCAGGCGCAACAGGTCGGCGTCCGCCACGAAACTGGTGGTGACGCTCACCGGCCCCCGGAGCATGGCGGTCTGGTCGTGATGGGTCACGGTGTCCGACCCGGTCACGTCCGCGGACGCGATGAGGTCGCGGAGAGCCGTCTCCCGGGCGACGTGGAGTGAGGCCCACGACCCGACGAGCGGGTCCTGCTCGCTGAGGCGGGGCAGGTCGTCGTGGGTCGAGAAGGCGATCTCGGTGGTCATCACGAGGCGTTCGTCGGGATGCGAGGCCAGCCGGCCCATCAGGCGCCGCACGCGCTCGGGGTGCCACAGGTCGTCCTGGTCGAGGAACGTCACCCACCGGGTGCCGGTCTGCAGCAGGCCGTGGTTCCGCGCGACCGCCACCCCGAGGTGGCTCTGCCGTACCAGCCGCGGACGCAGCGCATGGGCCATTGCACGCTCGGGTCCGTCGTCATCGGACCCGTCATCGACGACGATCACGTCGGCCACGGGCATCGTCTGCAGGCGGACCGAGTCGAGGGTCTCCTCGATGAAACGGGCGCCGTTGAACAGGGGGATCACCACTGTGAGGTCCGCCTGCGTCACGTGAGGAGGCTACTCCCGGAAGTGGGCGCTGACGGGCGCTACAGTTCGAATCGGCTGCTCCTGACAGGCGCGCCGGTGGTGATGTCAGGGAGGAACGACGGGTGCGATGAATCGGCGGGCGCGCGCTGTGGCGTTCTATCTGCCCCAGTACTTTCCCATTCCCGAGAACGACGAATGGTGGGGTCCGGGTTTCACCGAATGGACCAATGTCGCACGGGCCCGCAGGTTGTTTCCCGGGCACCACCAGCCGACCCTGCCCGGGGAACTCGGTTTCTACGACCTGCGCGTCCCGGAGACCCGTGCCGCGCAGAGCGACCTGGCGCTGGCCCACGGGGTGGAAGCGTTCGCCTACTGGCACTACTGGTTCGGCCACGGCCGGCGCATCCTCGACCGCCCGTTCCGCGAGGTGCTCACCTCCGGCGAACCCGGCATCTCCTTCTGCCTCGCCTGGGCCAACCAGACGTGGAGCGGCATCTGGCACGGTGCGGGCGACCGGGTGCTGCTGGAACAGCTCTATCCCGGTCCCGAGGACGACCGGGCGCACTTCGCCACCGTGCTGCCCGCCTTCCGCGACGAGCGCTACCTGCGGGTCGACGACCGGCCGGTCTTCTACGTGTTCCGCCCCGAGGCGCTGCCCGAGCCCGCCGCCTTCATCGACAGGTGGCAGGCGATGGCCCGCGCGGCCGGCCTGCCCGGGCTCTACCTCGTGGGCGAGATGAGCGACGCGATGGGCATCCCGACCTACACGACGGGGGAGCGCGACGGCTTCGACGCCACGGTCTACATGCGCCTGCCGGCGTCCGTCCCGCCCGGCACGCGGCTGCGGATGCGGGCGATGCGCAAGGTGCTCGGCGGTCCCGAGGTCTACCCCTACTCGGAATCGGCCCTGCGGCACCACCTCACCGGCCCCCGCGTCCAGCCCGTGGTCTACCCGAACTGGGACAACACGCCGAGGTCGCGCCGCGGCGGCCTGGTGCTCACCGGCTCGACGCCGGAGAAGTTCGGGCGCAACGTCCGCGACGCCGTGACGCTGCTGGCCGACCGCCCCGACTCCGAGCGCTTCCTCTGGATCAAGTCGTGGAACGAATGGGCCGAGGGCAATCACCTGGAGCCCGACCTCGAGCACGGCCGCGGGTGGCTCGAGGCGCTGCGCGAGGAGGTCGTCGATGTCTGAGCGACCCCTGAGGATCGCCATGATCTCGTACTACCTGCCGAGCGGCAGCAAGATCGGCGTGGGCTACCAGGTGCACGCCCTGGCCACCGAACTGGTCCGTCAGGGGCACCAGGTCAACGTGTACAGCAACTGCCCGCCGGTGCCGGACGCCGCCTATCGGCACCACCACGTCGAACTGCGCGGGTCGATGCGCACGTTCCGCTTCGCGCTGGCCCTGAGGAGGGTCGATTGGAGCGGCTACGACGCGCTGCACGCCCACGGCGACGACTACTGGCTGTGGCGCCGCCGGGTGCAGGTGCACGTGCGGACGCTGCACGGCTCGTGTTTCGAGGAGGCGCTGCGCATCACCGGGGCCAAGGAGAGGCTGCGGATGGTCGCCCTCGGCTTCTCCGAGGTGCTGGCCAGTCTGGTCGCCGACGTCACCGTGGCGGTGTCGCCGCAGACGCTGCGGTGGACCCCGTGGGTGCACAACGTCATACCTAACGGCGTCGACACCACCCGGTTCAGTCCGGGCCAGGGCGAGCGGTCCGGCGTCCCCGTGATCCTGTTCGTCGGCACGTGGGGCGGCCGCAAGCGCGGCGAGGAGCTCGCGCGGATCTTCGCCACCGAGGTGCTGCCCGCGGTCCCCGACGCCGAGCTCTGGATGGTCACGCAGGACGCCCCGGCCGACCCCGGGCCCGGCGTGCGCGTGCTCGGCCGGCTCTCGGACGCCGAGCTCGCCGAGGCGTACGCGCGGGCGTGGGTCTTCTGCCTGCCGTCCACCTACGAGGGGTTCGGCGTGCCGTACGCGGAGGCGATGGCCTCGGGGCTGCCGGTCGTCGCCACCCCCAACGTC
>DAIESZ010000338.1 GCA_027346035.1 Propionibacteriaceae bacterium | reverse complement strand
GTAGACGAGCACGAGGGCACCGGCCTGGTTGAGCGCGGTGGCGTGGAAGGAGATGGCGAACTTCACTGGTGTCACGGCCAGCCCACGCTTGACGTACTCATGGGCGGCATTGAAGGCAGCCACCTGCGTATGCCGCCGGGCCAGGTCGGCCTGGTGGTGCACCTGGTGCCACAGCCGGGGGAGTCGCTCCGGGTGACGCACCGTCTGCCCGTAGGGCGTCGTCTGGCCGGGGCGGTAGAAGTTGCGTTGCCGCAGCTCGTCGGGGCGTAGGCCGAGGGCTGGGGCACAGCGGCCGAAGATGTCCTCGATCACGAGCATGCCCTGCGGGCCGCCGAAACCACGGAATGCCGTCTGAGACGTCTTGTGGGTCTTGGCGATTCGGCCGCGGAGGCGGATCGCAGGGATCCAGTAGGCGTTGTCGACATGGCACATGGCGCGGGCGAGCACCGGCTCTGAGAGGTCGAGGCTCCATCCACCGTCGGCCGTGAGCGTGGCGTCGAGCGCGAGGAGATGACCATCGTCGTCGAAGCCGGCCGCCCAGTCGGTGCGGTAGGGGTGCCGCTTGCCCGTCAGTGTGATGTCGAGGTGGCGAGGCAGACGGACCCGGACCGGCCGACCGGTGACCACGGCCGCCAGGGCCGCGACGGCGGCGAACCGATGCGACTGCATCTCCTTGCCTCCGAAACCACCCCCTAACCGGAGGGCCTGGACCGTGACGGCGTGCCGGGGCCGTCCGAGCACCCGCGCGACGACCCGCTGGGTCTCCGAGGGATCCTGCGTGCTGCTGTGGACGAGAACTTGACCCGACTCGTCGACGAGGGCGATCGTCGCCTGGGTCTCGAGGTAGAAGTGCTCCTGCGCCCCGCTCTCGGTCCGGCCCCGAAACACCCGGGGTGCCGCTGCGAGCGCGGCCTCGACGTCTCCACGGCTCATGGTCGGGCGCCCCCCCTGGAAGCTGCCCGCGTCGATGGCCTCGTCGAGCGTCAGTACGGCGGCCAACGGCTCGTAGTCGGCCTCGACCGCGGCGGCGCCGAGACGAGCAGCCTCGAGGGACTCGCCCAGGACCCAGCAGACCGCCTGCCCGTGGTGCATCGCCTCCGCCGGGAAGAGCTGCTCGTCGTCGAACAGGTCGTTCGCGCCCGGTGGGTCGGCAGCTGTGAGGACCCGCACCACGCCGGGGATGCGCAAGGCCCGGCTCGCGCGGATCGCAAGCACGCGTGCGTGCGGATGCGGCGACTGGACCGGCCAGGCGTGCAGGACATCGGCGAACCTCGAGACGAGGTCGTCCGTGTAGAGCGCTGTGCCGGTGACGTGGAGGACCGCGCTCTCATGGGGGACGGGCCGGCCGATGAGGCTACTGGGGGGCGGAGCGGTGAGCGCCGTCATGGCGTCACCCCGATGTACTGCGTCTGGGCCGGGTGCTGCGGCACCACGGTCGTCGCGTGCAGGCGCAGGAGGGCCTGGCGCAGGACGGCTCGGCGGTATGCCGCCGACGCGCGGTGGTCGTCGAGCGGAGTGCCCTCGGTGGCAAGGACGTCCGCGGCGGCGGCCACCGTCTCGCGGCTCCAGCGCCGTCCGATGAGCTGCTCCTCCGTCGCGAGCGCGCGGATGGGCGTCGCGGAGACCCCGCCGAGGCCGATCCGGACCCGTCGGATGTGCTCGTCGTCGATGTCGACGGCGAAGGCCACGGCGATACTGGAGATGTCGTCGATGCGCCGCTTGGACACCTTGACGAAGTCGGCGACCTCCGCGACCGGTCGCGGGATGCGCACCGACAGGATGAGATCGCCGCGCCTCAGCGCCGACTCGCGGTAGCCGGTGAAGAACCGCTCGAGGGCCACCTCGCGGCGCCCGGCCTGCGACCCGACCACGACGGTGGCTCCGAGCGCGAGCAGGGCGGGTGCCGCATCCCCGATCGGGGAGGCGGTGGCGAGGTTGCCACCCAGCGTCGCCGCGTTGCGCACCAGACGCGAGGCGAACTGCGGCATCAGCCGGTCGAGCAGCGGGACCTGGCCGTGCAGGACGCGTTCGACCTCCGTCAGGGTGAGCGCCGTGCCGATGTCGATCGAGTCCTCCGTCACGTGCAGCTCTCGGAGCTCGGGCAGGCGGTCGACCGCGATGACGAAGGCGGCCCGGGCTCCGCGCAGGTTCACCTCGACGCCCCAGTCGGTGCAGCCGGCAACGACCACGGCTTCGGGGTAGTCGGCCCAGAGGGCGAGGGCCTCCGCCAGCGACGCCGGACGGGCGAACTCGGCGCCGTGCGCCGCGGCCCTCGTCGGTGTCGGAAGCGGCGGCGGTTCGTGCAGTCGGCGGCCGAGGGCGTCGTTCGCCTCGGGCGGACCGAGAGCGAAGGCCGCGTCGCGAATGGGGCGGTAGCCGGTGCAGCGGCACAGGTTGCCGCCCAGCGCGTCGAGGTCGAAGCCGTTCGGACCGACCGGCGCCGCGGCATACGGGGACTGCTGGTCGGACGCGACCGACGAGGAGCCCCGCCCGGGGCGGTAGTACTCCGCGGCCATGCTGCAGACGAAGCCCGGGGTGCAGTAGCCGCACTGGGTACCGCCGCGGCCGGCGAGCTCACGTTGGACGGGATGGAGCTGCCCCGGCGCCCCGAGCCCCTCCACGGTGACGACCTCCTCACCGTCGAGGGCCACGGTCGGCATGAGGCAGGAACTCAGGGCAACCCACTCAGTGGGCGTCTCGAGTCCCGGCCGGGCCACCAGGACCGCACACGCCCCGCACTCGCCTTCGCCGCAGCCCTCCTTCGCGCCGGTCAGTCCCCGGGCACGAAGCCAGTCGAGCGCGGTGGTGTGCGGACTGACGCCCGCGAGCGACGCCAGGCGTCCGTTGAGTGTCAGGTGCCCCGAGCTCATGTCGACTCCCGTCCCCAGCGGTTGTCCCCACTCGACTCTAGGGCGGGAGCGCCGGCCCGGGTGCAGGTTCGGACATGACGAAGGCCGCATTCCCGGAAGGGTCGCGACCCGCCTGCCGACCTGTCGTCAGGCGGCCCCGGGCTCCGGTGCGGACGACCACGGGTGCGCCTTGACGAACTGCTCGACGACGGCCGAGCTGAGACCCCCGCAGAGCTGTCGGTTGCCGTGCGAGTTGCTGATCTTGCCGGACTGCCGGTCGACGTCGGCGCTCCAGTGGGAGAGGGCGTACTTCTTGCCCGCCGGGAAGGCGCCGTAGGCCGGGTCCCACGGCGAGATGATGAACTTGCCGGCGGACTCCGGCATCGCGTTGATCTGCTTGGCGAGGGCGGCGAAGGCGGCCGACTGGTCCTTCTCGACGGAGCGGTCGTACCAGAGGATGGTGTAGCCGTGCTCGAGGTTGTGCACGAGCCCCTCGATGGGCGGCGCGTCGGCGGTGGTGTAGACGCGGCGGTCGCTGAGGACGGGGGAGGCGAGGTGCGGCCCACTCGAGGGCGGCACGGTCGAGTAGGTGACCTTCGTCGTGCCCGGCTTGTCGGTGCCCGGGCCGATGTGGTTGCCGGACGCCTCGGCCTTGTCTGCGGTGACGGGGTCGCACGATGCCGACTGGGCGCCGCCTGCGAGGCCACCGAGAGCCGCCTGCTGGTCGCGCTGCTTGCTCATGGCCGCCCACGTCACACCCGCGGCGACGAGCACGATGACCACGACGATCGCCCCGATGACGGTGACCAGACGACGGCGCTCGGCGGCCTTCTGCTGCGCCTGCATGGCTGCCACCTTGGCGCGCCGATCGCTGTTGGTGTCTTTCCTGGCCATCGGTCCGATCCTTGCCGTCGCGGGTCGTAGTGGTTCCGTTGTGCTTCATCGTGGTTTCAACGAGTGTGGTGAGTGTAGGCGAGACTGTCCCCATGACCGAAGCCCGGACCCGCATCTGGCGGACGGACCGCGGGATCCACCTCGTCGCGCAGCTCGCGGTCTTCCGACGCGGCGCCGGCGACCCCACCTTCCGATGGTCGGCCGATGGCGGCGCGGTGCGGGCCGCCCAGACGCCGGAGGGGCCGGGCACCCTGCACGTCGTATGCCGCCCGTCCGGCTCAGAGGTCAGCGCCCAGGCGTGGGGGCCGGGAGCCGGATGGCTGCTCGAGAGCGTGCCGGCGCTCCTCGGTGCGGAGGATGACGCGTCCGGTTTCGTCCCCCGGCACGCGGCCGTCCTCCAGGCCTGGCGCCGGCTCCCCGGCTGGCGGGTGCCCCGCTCCGGTCTCGTCGTCGACGCGCTCGTGCCGGCCATCATCGAGCAGAAGGTCACCGGTCAGGAAGCCTTCTCCGGGTACCGTCGGCTGGTTCGCCGCTTCGGCTCCCTCGCGCCGGGACCGTTCGGGCCGGCCCTGATGGTGCCGCCCACGGCGCGGGAGTGGGCGCAGGTGCCCTCGTGGGCCTTCCTCCAGGCCTCCGTCGACGGCGCTCGGTCCCGGGCGGTCGTGAGCGCGGCTCACGCGGCCGGCCGACTGGAGGAAGCGGCCTCCCTGGGGTCTGCCGAGGCGAGACGGCGGATGCGTTCCCTGCCCGGAGTGGGCGTGTGGACGAGCGCGGAGGTCGCACAGCGGGCCCTCGGCGACCCCGACGCCGTGAGCTTCGGCGACTTCCACGTCGCCAAGGACATCGGCTGGACCCTGCTCGGACACGCGGTGGACGACCAGGGCCTCGCCGAGCTCCTCGAGCCCTACGCGGGCCACCGCTATCGCGTGCAGGCCCTCCTCGGGCTCGCCGGCCATCACCGCCCGCGGCGTGGTGCCCGCATGGCTCCCCGCCGCCACCTGCCCACGCGAGCCGGCTGACCGGCATACGTCAGCGGGCGCGCCGGGCCGCCGTATGCCGTCTGCCCCGCAACGCGGCCCCGACCGGGTCGGGGTCGGGGCCGGGATCTTGGTCGGGGCCGCGCATTCAGGCGCAGTGGCTCACTTGGAGGGCTCGGGTGTCGAGCACTTGATCTTCGGGTTGACGCCGAGGTAGTTGAGCGGTCCGGCGATCACCGTGACCGCCGTGCTGCCCAGGCTGCTGCACGACGGCTCGTGCGACCCGAGGTATCCGCGCTGGAAGGCGGCGAAGACCCCGATGAGAAGCCAGAACACGACGACGACCGTGCTGAGCTGAGTGCGACTTCGACTGCGAACGCTCATGATTGCCTTTCCGTGAGTGCCCGTTGGTGTTGGTTACCCGTCCATACCCGCTGCCCGGCGCCCGCCCCCGCCGCCACCCGGAGGCGCGCGCACGAGGCGGTCACCCTGCCGCGTACGCACCGTCAGCGACGGTCGGAAGCCGGCGCCGCGACGGAGGGCACGCCGTCGGGCACGTCGTCGGGGAGTGCCACCTGCAGGGGCGTCGCCCGACCCTCGCTGATCAGGGCGGCGAGTCCCGGTCGGTGCGGGCCCATGTCGTCGACCCGCACTCGGAAGAGCTCGC
>DAIESZ010000334.1 GCA_027346035.1 Propionibacteriaceae bacterium | reverse complement strand
CGATCGTCAACGTGCGCGGCTCCGGGGTTCTGCACCGGGTGCGGGCCGACGGCCGCGACGACGAGATGCCCGCCCCGGGTTCGGTTCTCGAGGTCGCCGAGATCCCCGGAACACCCGATGTCGCCGTGATCCTCGCCGACGAGACCGGGGTGGGCGAGGTCGTGCGGCTCGGCCCGCTCGGCGACGCCACCGTGATCACCGACTTCTCCCACCGGCTGCGCGACGAAACCGCGCCGGTGCGGCCGCGGGAACTCGTGAGCACCAGCAACGACGGCTACCCGGTGCACGGCTGGGTGTTCGTGCCCGAGGGCGAGGGCCCGCACCCGGTGCTACTGAACATCCACGGCGGCCCCGCGGCGTCGTACGGTCCGGCCTGGTTCGACGAGGCGCAGGTCTACGTGTCGGCGGGCTACGCGGTCGTGCTGTGCAACCCCCGCGGCTCCGACGGCTACGGAGCCGAGCACGTGCGCGCGATCCGTGGCAACTTCGGCGACCGCGACATGGCCGACATCCTCGGCTTCCTCGGTCACGCGGTGGACACTGTGCCGGGGCTCGACGGCGAGCGGGTCGGGGTCATGGGCGGGTCGTACGGCGGCTACATGACCGCCTGGATCATCGCCCACGACCACCGCTGGGCGGGCGCGATCGTCGAGCGCGGCTTCCTCGACCCGTGGAGCTTCGTCGGGTCGTCCGACATCGGCTGGTTCTTCCCGCTGGAGTACAACGGCACCGACAAGGCGGCCGTCGACGCCCAGAGCCCGATGCTGCTCACCGGTCAGGTGACCACCCCGACGCTCGTGCTCCACAGCGAGGACGACCTGCGCTGTCCGATCAGTCAGGGGATGCAGTACTACACCCAACTCAAGCTGGCAGGCGTCGAGAGCGAGTTGCTGGTGTTCCCGGGCGAGACGCACGAACTGTCCCGCTCCGGAACCCCCTGGCACCGCCGCCAACGCTTCGAGGCGATCCTCGACTGGTGGAAGCGCCACCTGCCCGTGCGCGCCTGAGATCGGCGGCGTCCGCAATCAGGGGCGCCGGAGGTCGGGCGTGTTGGTGATCACCGCATCGACACCCCGCCGGGTCATGTCGGCGAGGTCGTCGGCGGCGTTGACCGTCCAGACGTTCACCCGGATGCCGGCGGCGTGACAGCGCTCGACGGCGTCGGGCATCAACCGCAGCGAGCGGAAGTAGGGGTGGATCGCCCGGGCCCCGACCCAGCGGGCGTAACGCCAGATGTCGACCATCGGTTCGCCGACGAGGACGCCGGTGGCCGTGGCCGGGTCGGCCTCGTGGATGGCGAGCAGCGTCTGGTGGTTGAACGACGACCACAGCACCCGCTCGGTCATGCCCATGGACGCCGCCAGCGTCCGCGCCTGGTCGGCCATCCCCGGGTAGGGCTCCTCGGAGTCCTTGAGCTCGACGTTGACGAGCAGGCCGGCCGGGCGCGCCAACTCGAAGACCTCCGCCAGCAGTGGGATCCGGACGCCGGAGAAGCCGGTCATCCCGGCCGAGAAGTCGAGGCGGCGCAGCTCGTCGAGGGTGAGCCGGGCGATCGCCCCGTGCCCGTCGCTGGTGCGGTCGACGGTTTCGTCGTGGCAGACGACGAGGTGGCCGTCGGCGGTGCGTTGCACGTCGAGCTCGATGCCGGCGGCCCCCAGCTCGATCGCCCGTTGGAACGCCGGCAGCGTGTTCTCGGGCGCGCGGTCGCTGGCGCCGCGGTGTGCCCAGATCTCGGTGGTCATGCCCGCTCCGACCCTTCGTCCGCCACGACCGGCGGGTAGAGGGCCGCCTCGCTCGCCCAGTCGCCGTCGGTGAACGGCCCGGCCCACGCCAGCGGGTCGGACGAGGGCACCGACTGGAACTGGCCGCCGGGACGGGTGATCAGGCGCAGCGAACGCCACGGGCTGCCGGTGGCGGCGTAGTAGAGGTCCTTGTGCACGCCGAGATTCGGGCCCAGCTCGGCCGGTAGGGGGGCATCGGGTTCGCGGGGCTCGCCGGTGATCGGGTCGACCAGGTGCACCCCGAACTCCCGGTGGGTGCCGACCTGCGCCGCCCACAGCAGGACGCCGGCGGTCTCGCCGCCGAGGGGAGCCAGCAGGTCGGCGATGGCCTGATCGACCACCACCACCCGGTGCGCGGGCCGGGGCCGCCAGAACAGCCGGATGTCGAACTCGGCGAGCCGTTCCGCTCCGGCCGCGATCGCGGCGGTCGCACTCTCGGGAGCGGGCTCGTCTGCCAGCACGACCGCGTCGTATCCGGCATAGTCACTGACCGATCCCCAGCTGTCGGCCTGACCGGAGCGCACCGCCCACAGTGCCGAGTCGACCAGTCGGTCGATCCAAGCGGCGGCGTCGGTCTCGGGGGCGGGCGGGTCGTAGGCCAGCACCAGGCGGTGCTCGGGGCTCGCAGCCACCGCGTCGGGAACCAGCAGGTGGACCGTCTCGCTCGTCACGGCCACACCTTACCGAGCGAGCGGACGCGACCCCACCACGGCCCGGAGCAGTTCCGCCCGGACGCCCGACAGCGCCCGCGGCCCGGCCCACACCGCGCGAATGTCCCGGCTGAGGTCGAGGTCGACCTCGACCCGACGCAGCGACCCGGACGCGACGGCGTCCGCCACCGCCAGGCGGCTGAGCACCGCGGGTGCCGTGCCCGCGAGGGTGGCCACCCGCACCGCCGCGTTGCTCGACAGCTCGAGGGCCGGGGCGACGATCACGGCGTCGGGGCCGAGGGCGCGTCGCAACGCCACCTCGAGCACGTCCCGGGTGCCCGAACCGGGCTCCCGCACAACGAGCGGGGTGGCGGCCAGGTCGGCCACGGTGACCGGGCGCCGGCGCCTCGCCCACGGGTGAGTGGGCGACACCACCGCGACCAGTTCGTCGCGCCCGACCACCCGGCTGTGCAGCCCGCGTGTGCCGCCGGAGGTTTCGACGAAGCCAATCCCCAGATCGCCGGCCCGGACGCCGTCGAGGACCGACGCGCTGTTGAGCACCCGGATGTCGATCTGCACGTGATGGCCCCCATCGTGCAGCCCGGCGAGCCAGCCGGGCAGCAGGTATTCGGCCACGGTCTGGCTGGCCGCGACGACGAGCCGGTGGGCCGATTCGCCGGCCAACGCGGACGCGCCGCGCTGAAGGTCGTCCATCGCGGCGAGCACCGTGCGCGCCCAGCCGGCGACCGCCAATCCGGCCGGGGTGAGCGTCGAGCCCTGGGGACGCCGCACGAGCAGCGGCAGGCCCAGCGTCCGTTCGAGGCGGGCGAGCGAACGGGACGCATTGGGCTGGGCAACCCCCAGCTGCCGGGCGGCGGCACCGAGTCCGCCCTGGTCGGCGACCGCGACCAACAGGGCCAGGGCCCTGACTTCCGGCATTGACATATGCACAGGATATGACCCGATAGCGATACCGGGGCTGGTACGCCGCCGGTACAACCGCAAGGGTGGAACCATGACGACCACCGCCACCCCGTCCGACATCCTCGACCCGAGTGACGACCCCGCCGCGGCGACCCCCCGGCCGCGGGGTCACGGTCCGGGCCTGATCGCCGCGCTGGCGCTCGCCGGTGTCGCCACGATGCTCGGCACCTGGGTGCCGGTGATCGGCGGGCCCGTGTTCGGGCTCGTGCTCGGCGCCGTCATCGGCCATCTCGTGCTGCACACGGCCCCCGAGGACGATTCGCGGATCGCCCGCACGCTCGATCCGGGGCTCCGCTTCGCCGCCAAGCCACTGCTGCAGCTGGCGATCGTCGTGCTCGGCACGGGCCTCTCCCTGCATCAGGTGGCGCAGGTGGGTGGCAGCTCGCTCCCGGTGATGCTCGGCACCCTGACTGTGGCCCTCGTGGGAGCCGCGGTCATCGGGCGGTTGCTCGGGGTCGACAGCGACGCCCGGACGCTCATCGGCGTCGGCACGGGCATCTGCGGGGCGTCCGCGATCGCGGCGACCACCGCGGTGATCAAGCCGAAGGAACGTGACGTCGCCTACGCGATCGGCACGATCTTCACCTTCAACATCGCCGCGGTGATCATCTTCCCGGTGCTGGGACACCTCATGCACATGTCCGGGCGCTCGTTCGGCCTGTGGGCCGGCACCGCGGTCAACGACATGAGCTCGGTCGTCGCCACCGCCTACAGCTACGGACAGGGTTCCGGATCCTACGCGCTGGTCGTGAAGCTCACCCGTTCGCTGATGATCGTGCCGATCGTCGTCGTCCTGTCGATCCTGCACAACCGGCGGCGTCGTACGGCCGGCGACCACACGAGCGTGCCGTGGCGCAAGGTGGTGCCCCTGTTCATCATCGGCTTCGTCGCGGCGGCCGCGCTCAACTCCCTCGGGCTCATCCCCGTGGGGTGGCATGGCGGGCTGGGCTGGACGGGCACGTTCCTCATCACGACCGCCCTCGCCGCCATCGGACTCACCCTCGACCTCGGGGAGATGCGCAAGGCGGGGGTGCGTCCGCTGCTGCTGGGGGCGATCCTGTGGGCCCTGGTCGCCGGCTCGAGCCTCGGGCTGCAGGCTCTCACCGGCACCTTCCACTGACCGGACCTCGGGGCCGGGCCTCCGGTGCGGATCTCCCCGCTCCGGGGCTCAGCAGTGGTAGTCGCCGTCGGGGTTGGCGAACCACTGGGTGAGCGTGACCGTGCCACCGGTGAACGACGTGTCGGAGCAGTTCTTCTCGGCCCCGGACAGGTTTCGGGCACCCGGGATCCAGTTCGGGAGTCCGCCGAGCGAACCAGCCGTCGAGCCACCGGTGATGGTGCCCCACTGGCTCGACGTGGAGTACACGCCGACAGACGCCGCTCCGGCCGCCGCGAACCCGGCGACCATCCCCTGCAGGTCGGCGACGTTCATCGTCGTGTCACTGAGCCACGAGTTGCCGGTCTCGACGTCGAGCCACCAGGGGTAACCGGACGGTGTCGTCGGCACCGCCGTACCCGTCTCCTGGGAATTGATCGCAGTCGCCGCGTCGGTGAGCCGGCCGGCGTCCTGGGTGGCCATGTCGTAGCCGTACTGCCAGGCACAGGCGTCGGAGTTCTGGCCGACGGTGTACGTGCCGCTGGACAGGGTCACCGTCGTCGTCCCGCACGAACCGTAGGTCCCATTGCCGCCCGAGGTGGGCCAGTCGGCGATGACCGTGCCGTTGACGACGTTGCCGGGGTCGGCGGTGTTCACGTAGA
>DAIESZ010000329.1 GCA_027346035.1 Propionibacteriaceae bacterium | reverse complement strand
CCGCAGCCGGCGCCGACCCCGCGGCCGTCCTGGACGCCACCCGTCGGGCGGAGGGAGTGACCGCGGCGCTCCCGGTCCAGTTCGCCACGACGGACGGCTTCACCGCCACCGCGGGCGGCACCCAGCAGAGCACCGGTGCCGGTGTCGTCCTCGGTCTCCCCTCGGGCTATCGCACCGTGTTCCCCGGTGAGATCCGGACGCTGTCGGGTTCCCCCGACGGCGTCCTGGTCGCGCAGCAGACGGCGTCGAACCTGCACGTCGCCCCCGGCGACAAGGTCACCGTCGCGCGAGCGGGCCTGCCGTCGGTGACCGTCACGGTCGCGGGTGTGGTCGACCTTCCCTACGCCGACTCCCTGTTCCAGAAGGTCGGCGCCCCGCCGCAGTCCCAACCCGCTGCTCCGCCGGACAACGTGATGCTGATGCCCGCGACGACGTTCGCGTCGACGATGACACCGCTCTCCGCGACGCGACCAGACCTGGTGACGACTCAGATCCATGTCGCGCACACCCACGGCCTGCCGTCCGACCCCGCCGAGGCGTTCATCGCCGTGACGGCGGCCGCGCACAACCTCGAGGCCACCCTCGCGGGCTCAGGACTGGTGGGCGACAACCTCGCCGCGTCACTGGACGGGGCACGCAAGGACTCCCTGTACTCCCAGGTCCTCTTCCTCTTCCTGGGACTGCCCGGTGCGATCCTTGCCGGAATCCTGACTGCTGCGATCGCCAACGCCGGAGCCGTGCGTCGCCGACGCGAGCAGGCGTTGCTGCGCACCCGCGGCATGAGCGTGCGCCAGGTCGTGCGCCTCGCGGCGGTCGAGGCGCTGCTCGTCGGCGTGGTCGGTGGCGCCGTGGGGCTCGGCGTCGCCGCAGCGATCGGTCGATTCGCGTTCGGGGCCTCGGGCTTCGGGGCCTCCACCACGAGCGCCGTGAGCTGGACCGTCGGCGCGTTCGTGGTAGGGCTCCTGATCGCCGTGATCGCCGTCCTGGTCCCCACGGTGCGTGACTTCCGCGAGAGCACCGTGACGGGTGCCCGAGCCCGGGTGCACCGGGAACGGGCACCTCGCTGGATGCGCTTCGGCCTCGACATCATCATGCTCGTCGGCGCCGCCGTGATGTTCGCGATCACCAGTCAGGCCGGCTACAGCCTCGTGCTCGCCCCGGAAGGGGTCGCCACGATCTCGGTCAGCTACTGGGCCTTTCTCGGTCCGGCACTGCTGTGGATCGGCGTCGCGCTGCTCGCCTGGCGCATCGCCTACCTGATTCTGGGGCGTGGCCGACCGCTGGTCGCCCGCGCGATCCGCCCGCTGACCGGCAACCTGTCCTCGACGGCCGCCGCCGGGCTCTCCCGCCAGCGGACCATCGTGGCGCGTGCGGTCGTGCTGGTGGCTCTCGCCGTCTCCTTCGCCGCCTCGACGGCCACCTTCAACGCCACCTACAAGGCGCAGGCGGAGGTCGACGCTCGACTCACCAACGGCGCGGACATCGCGGTGACCCAGCCCCCGGGATCCAACGTGGGCCCCGACGCGGCCGCGGCCATCGCATCGGTTCCCGGTGTGATCGGCGTGGAACCGCTCCAGCACCGCTTCGCCTACGTCGGTGCCGATCTGCAGGACCTCTACGGCGTCCGGCCGGCCACGATCGCGGCCGCGACATCCCTGCAGGATGCGTACTTCCAGGGCGGCACAGCCGCTCAGCTCATCGGCCGCCTCGCCGCGCAGCCCGACGCGATCCTGGTCAGCGACGAGACGGTCAAGGACTTCCAGCTCGCGCCAGGCGACCTCATCCGGCTCCGCTTGCAGGACGGGCAGACCAGGAAGCTCATCACCGTGCCATTCCATTACGCCGGCATCGCCAAGGAGTTCCCGACCGCACCCCATGACAGCTTCTTCATCGCCAACGCCGACTACATCGCGAAGGCGACCGGGAGCAATGCCGTCGGAGCGTTCCTGGTCGACACCGGTGGGCAGAACACCGCGGCGGTCGCGACAGCTCTCCATGACAGGCTCGGGGCTGCCGCGCGAGTTACCGACATCGGGTCGACGCGCTCGGCGATCGGGTCCAGCCTGACGTCGGTCGACCTCGCCGGCCTCACCCGCGTCGAGCTCGGTTTCGCGCTCGTCCTCGCAGCTGCAGCCGGAGGTCTCGTCCTGGCGCTCGGGCTCGCCGAACGCCGTCGCACGTTCGCGATCTCCAGCGTGCTCGGCGCGACGGGACGGCAACTGCGCGGGCTCGTCCTCAGCGAGGCGGTGATCGTGGTCGCCGTCGGGATCATCGCCGGCGCCGTCAGCGGATGGCTGCTGTCGCAGATGCTCGTGACCGTGCTCACCGGCGTCTTCGACCCGCCGCCGGAGAAGCTGTCCGTGCCCTGGCCGTACTTGGCGACGACGGTGCTCGTGGCGGCTCTTGCCATCGGCGCAGCAGCCCTGCTGGCTGCTCAGCGGTCGCGCCGCCCGGCGGTGGAGACGCTGCGCGGACTCTGACCCCTCAGAGCCCTGGAGGAGGATCGAGGCGGTAGCCGTGCCCGCGCAGTGTCGTCACTGCCGGGAGCGCGGCTGCCGCCTCCGCGCCGGCCTGGGCTGCCGCGTCGGAAAGCTTGCGCCGCAACGCGACCATGTGGACGTCGAGGGTCTTGGTCGAGCCGAACCAGTTCTCGTCCCACACGTCGCTCATCAGCCTCTCACGGCTCACCGCCGTACCGGCGTCGGTCGCCAGGCGGATCAGCAGATCAAGCTCACGCGCACGAAGCGCCATCTCCACCCCGGCGACGTGAACCCGACGCGAGGCAACGTCGATGATGAGGGACCCCAGCACGAGTTCTGCGGGTTGCTCGGGCACAGCCGGCACAGTGTTGGAGCGCCGCAGGTGGGCACGAATGCGCGCCAGCACCTCGCTGACCTTGAACGGCTTCGTGAGGTAGTCGTCGGCGCCCGCGTCCAGTCCGGTGATCACATCCATCTCGTCCTGGCGCGCAGTCAGGATCACGATCACCGCCGTAGGCAGGCAGCTTCTCAGCTCGCGGCACACGTCGACGCCATCGCGATCGGGCAGACCCAGATCGAGGAGCACCAGGCCGGCCCCGCTGTCGCGGGCCTCGACCAGGCCGCTGCCGCCGGTGCGCTGCCAGCTGACCTGGTACCCGCTCGCGCGCAGAGCCGACTCGAGCGCTGCCCCGATGGTGTCGTCGTCCTCGATCACCAGGATGCGGGCCACGAGTCCAGCCTACGAGCCATCGACGCCCAGCCCTTCCCACGGCTCAGGTCCGTGGGGCAGCTGCGGCCACTCGTGTCCTTCTCAACGCATGATGCCGGTGTGCCCGAGGGAGTAGCGCCCGGGCTGTGGCCAGACGGTGAGACCGTGCGGCTGGACCCCGACGCGGATCCGGGCCAGCAGCGCGCCCGTCGAGGTGCTGATCGCGTAGACCTCCCGGTCATAGCGACCGGCGAGCCACAGCGTCTTGCCGTCGGGGGAGAGGTTGCCCATGTCCGGGCTCGCCCCAGCGGGGAGTCGCCAGCGCGTGACGACGGTGTCATCGGCGAAGCGCACCACGGAGACCGAACCCTCGCTGCGGTTGGACACGAACAGGCGGGTCGCGTCGCGCGACACATACAGGCCGTGCGCACCGGCGCCGGTCTTCAGCAGTCGCTTGAGTCGGGGGCCGTTGGCGGTCACGTCGTAGATCCAGACGCCGTTGCTCACCATGTCGGCGACGTAGAAGCGCGTGCCGTCGGGGCTGAGCTTGACGTCCTGCGGCATCGATCCCTTCGGGAGCGGGAGGACTCGGCGCACCTTCTGCGCGGCAGTGTCGACCCAGAGCAGCTCGGCGGAGAACTCGCACGACACCAGGAAGTAGCGACCGTCGGCGGTCCAATCGGCATGGTTCACCCCGGCACACGGCACCGCGACGCTCTTCTGCAGGGCCATCGTGTGCGGATCACGGAAGTCGAGTCGGCGCAGCTTGCTGGCCATCACGACGGCATGCCGGCCGTCCGGGGTGAAGTACAGGTTGTACGGGTCCGCCACAGCGACCGGGCGACCTGGTCGACCAGTGCGGGGGTCGATGGGTGTGAGGCTGTTGCCGAGGTCGTTGTTGACCCACAGGGTGCGCAGGTCGTAGGCGGGGACCACGTGTTGGGGCTGACGACCGACGCGAAACGTCCCGGTCACGCGGTAGGTGAGGGGGTCGATCACGGTGACGGAGTCGGATTCGCTGTTGGGGACGTAGACGCGATAGAGATCCTGCGTCACAGCAGGGGACAGCCGGTTGGGTGCGTCGGCGGCGTAGACGTTGCTCTCGTCGACGAGCGGAGGCATCCCCGGCAGCAGGGCCCGGCTGGTCGACGGAGCAGCTGCGGGTGACGTCGGGGGAGTGCTCGTCGGGCGGGCAGCAGGTGCCGAGGTGGTGGTGGACGGGGTATCCGCGGCGAGTGGTGCAGAAGTGCCCGGCGTCGAGCATCCGACGACTGTCAGCAGCGCGACGGCACAGACGGCGATGGTTGCCATGGGGTGGTGACCCGCGGCGCTCACGGTGCGACACCGGTGAGCAGGTGTGACACGGTCACGGCCGACAAGCCGCGCCGGCGCAGTCCCGCCATGATCCGAGGCATCGCCGCCACGGTGCCGGGGTGCCCGAGATGCAGGCTCACGATCGACCCGGCTCCTACCTGTGACAGGACCCGGGACACGACGACGGTCGGGCCGGGTTCGGTGTAGTCGCGAGGATCGACGTCGTAGGCGAGGCTCGAGGCGTAGCCGGCTCGTTCGGCCGCGGCCAGGATGGCCGGCGTCGCATGCGGGGTGCCCGATGGCCGGAACCACGTCGGAGTGGTGACGTACTTGTGGACCTGCTGCTGACCGCCGACGATCT
>DAIESZ010000169.1 GCA_027346035.1 Propionibacteriaceae bacterium | reverse complement strand
ACGTCGAGCGGCGACTTCGAGATCCGCAGGCTGAGGTCGTCGTCGTCGAGCTGAGGGGCGCAGACCGACCACCACAGACAGTGGTCGCACTCGCGGACCACGATCGGCGAGACCATCGGGGAGGGGTCGTCGGCGTGTCCGGTGCGCTGCTGGGCCACCTGGGCCACCTTGATCCGGAAGCCGAACTCGTGGTCGTAGCGCTCCAGGGGGCTGCGCAGCCGCCAGCCGTCGGGCGCATGGCGGGAGAAGGTCCGCAGGAACTTCACCCTGAGGTCGATCCACGAGATGGCGTGGCCGCCGATGTCGGGCAACTGGTCGGTGCCGATGAGGCCCGCCACCGGTTCGCCCGCGGACGCCCACCCGGCGGCGTCCAGCTGGCGCCAGTAATGGGCGATCTGCAGCAGGTCACCGTCGCGGCTGGACCGGATGGTCCACTCGGACAGGTCGCGCGCCTCGGCAGGCAGGGGGTGGTCGAGTGTCGAGATCCGCGCGGGGACGCCGGAGCCGCCCAGTGGCTCCATCACCCGGTGCCGCTTCACCTCCGCCGGCAGGTAGCCCGGACCCCCGTCGGCGCGCGCCGGGCCGCGGACCAGAAGGTCGGGGCGTCCGCTGCGGTGACCTGCCGGGTCGAGAGGCAGCGCGGGGCCGATGATCACCGGTGCCCCCGACGCGACCGCCGCCTCGGTTTCGTGAACCCGGACCGCCAGGTCGATCGGCTCGCGGGCGAACTCCTCGCCGGGTCTCCGCAGGTCGACCACACCGGAGGCGCGGGCCATGATCTGTGCCAGCATCTCGACCTCGAAGGCCTTACCACCGGCGAACAGCTCGAGCAGATGCTCGTCGGCGGTGTTCTCACCGGCCGGCGCGCGGGATCCGCCGAGCTTCGAACCGCGCCCCACATCGGGCAGCGTCGCGTCGTAGCGGTTGTGGGTCTTCACCGGGCAACTGCGCGCCGCGTAGGCGTCGAGGATGATCGGACGCGGATCCGTGGGGCGCCCCTCGGACGCCGCGCCGGAATCAGTCACGCTCGACCTGCTCGCCGGAGCCGCCCTTCCATCCGCGGTGCAGGGCGACGATGCCACCGCTGAGGTTGCGCCAGCCGACCGCCTTCCAGCCCACCTCATGCATGAGGTCGGCCAGCCGTCGCTGGTCGGGCCAGGCCATGATCGATTCGATGAGGTACTGGTAGGCGGGCGGGTTCGATGAGAGCTTCGCCACGTGCGGCAGCACCCGGAGCGCCCCGCGCTGGTAGAGGTTCCGGAACCAGGGCGCCGTGGGGGTCGAGAACTCGCAGACGACCACCCGCCCGCCCGGACGGGTGACCCGCAGCATCTCCCGCAGTGCGGCCGCGGTGTCCTCGACGTTGCGCAGCCCGAAGCTGATCGTCACCGCGTGGAAGCTGTTGTCGGCATACGGCAGCTGGAGCGCGTCACCGGCCACGAACGGGAGGTGGGGCTCGCGCTGCTTGCCCACCTGCAACATGCCGAGGCTCAGATCGGTGGGGAAGACCACGGCGCCGGCGTCGGCGAACGGCACCGACGACGTGCCGGTGCCGGCGGCGAGGTCGAGGATCAGCTCACCCGGATGCGCGTCGACCGCCTCGACGACGTCGAAGCGCCACGAGCGGTCGATCCCCATCGTCAGCACATCGTTCATGAGGTCGTAGCGGTGGGCCACCGAGTCGAACATGTGCGACACATCGGCGCGTCGCTTGGCAAGGGTCGCTCGCGAAGTCACCAGCACACTCTACGGCGTCGCCGCGGGTGGCTGCGTCCCCGGTCGGCCCGCCGATCAGCGGCGCGGGTGACGGGTCCGATCCGGGCCGACAGACCCGGCGGCGTCTCGCCCGCGGATCCGGGCGCGTCACCGGCGGGCCTCGATGCGGGAGCCACCGCCCCAATGGGGAACAATGGCAGCCATGGCCAAACGCAGTTCAGGGAGCCGCCCGGTTCTCAAAGTCACCAATCTCACCAAGAAGTACGGCGAGGCGGTGATCGTCGAACGCTTCAGCCTCGAGGTCTCGGCCGGGGAGGCCGTCGCCCTCACCGGACGCAACGGCGCCGGCAAGTCCACGATCCTGCGCTGCATCGTCGGCGCCGACAAGCCCACCGAGGGCACGGTCGAGGTGCTCGGCGAGAAGATGCGCGAATCGAACCCCGAGATGCGTCGGGCCGTGGCCACCGTCATCGACGACCTCGACTTCTTCCCTGATCTCAGCGTGGTCGAGCACCTCGACCTGCTCGCCCGCGCGCACGGCCTCGAGGACGCGGACGCGCTGGTCGACGAGGTGCTCGAACAGGTGCAGTTGGTGCCCCAGTCGGGTCAGCCCCCGGGGACCCTGTCCTCGGGCCAGCGTCGCCGGCTCGCCCTGGCCACGGCGTTCGTCCGGCCGCGCCAGCTGCTCGTGCTCGACGAGCCGGAGCAGCGGCTCGACACCGAGGGCCTCGCGTGGCTCGGGCGACGGCTCAAGGAGGAGAAGGACGCGGGCCTGGCCATCGTCATGGCCAGCCACGAGCCGAGCCTCGTCGAGGCGGTCGGCGCGCGGATCGTCCGCGTGGGAGCCGACCACTCATGACGTCCCACAGCAGCAGCGAGCTCACGACCCAGCAGGTCGATGAGCGCCAGCTCTTGCTCCTGATGCGCGACTGGCGCCAGGGGCGCGCCACCCGCAACATCCGTCAGGCGATCAGCGACGGCTACGTGACCGTGTTCAGTGCCGCGATGATCACCGCGATGGTCGTCAATGTCATCGTGCACGCCCAGCGGTCGGTGTCCGACTGCTCGGCCGCCGCCTGCACGTCCGGACGCAGCCTGCTGCCGTGGGCCGGCTTGTCCGGGGTCCTCACCATGACCTTCGCGGCCAGCCGCATGTTCGGCCCGGTGCTCGCCTCCGCCGCCGAGGGCTTCTGGCTCATGGACGCTCCGCTGCGCCGGTCCCGGTTGCTGATGCGGCGTCTGGTGATGGCCCTGGTCACGTCGTTCGCGATCGGCGCCGGCGTCGGGGCGCTCGTCGCCGCCCTCACCGGATCGCCGGGCCGCAGCATCGTCATCTGGACCCTGGCGACCGGTGCCGCCGCCCTCGGAGCCACGGCGTTCGCGGCGTCCGAGCAGACCTTCGAGCGCACGTGGACGCTGCGCCTGCTGCAGAGCGTGGTGGCGCTGGCCGGAGTCGCGGTACTCGGCATGGTCATCGCCACCGCCGCCGGCCGCGCCACCTTCACGATCACCGACACGCTCGGACAGGCGATCGCCCTCGGCGTCGCCGGCGTCGGGCTCGTGGTGGGCGCCCTCGGCATGCTGATGGCCAGGACGCGGCTCGACCTCATCCGTCGCGCCCGGCTCACCAGCGGCGGATCGCTCATGTCGGGCATGCAGGGCGCCATGTTCGCCCTCGACTTCGGCCTGATGCGCGACATCGTCGTCGAGCGCGACGCCGTCGCCCGCGGCCGGGTGCGCCCCACTCGGGGACGCAGCAGCGGGCTGCGGGCGCTCGTGTGGCGCGACGTGCAGCGGCTGTTCCGGTTCCCGCGTCCGCTCGCCACGCTGGCGGTCTCGGTGGTCGTGCCCTACGCGGTGCAGGCGCTCGGCCTCGGCTCGCTCAACGTGGCGATCTCGGCGCTCGTGCTCATGGCGGCGCTCATCCCGTTCTTCAACTCGCTCCGGGTGCTCGCGCGCACCTCCGGCCTCGCCCGGTGCCTGCCCTACAGC
>DAIESZ010000320.1 GCA_027346035.1 Propionibacteriaceae bacterium | reverse complement strand
AGCGCGGTCTCGACCGAATCGGAGAGCGGTTGCTTCGCGCTCTGCCTGATCACCACACGGTCGACGACGACGTCAATGTCGTGCTTACGCTGCTTGTCGAGGGCGGGGGGAGAGGTGAGCTGGTGCACCTCACCGTCGATGCGCACCCGGGCCAGTCCCTCGGTGGCCAGCTCTCGGAACAGTTCCTGGTATTCGCCCTTGCGTCCCCTGACGACGGGGGCCAGCACCTGGAACCGGGTGCCCTCGTCGAGGGCCAGCAACCGGTCGACGATCTGCTGGGGCGTCTGCCGACTCACCTCGGCCCCGCACTCTGGGCAGTGCGGCGTGCCGATGCGGGCGAACATCAACCGGAGATAGTCGTAGACCTCGGTGATGGTGCCGACCGTCGAGCGCGGGTTGCGACTGGTCGACTTCTGATCGATGGATACCGCCGGCGACAGGCCCTCGATGAAGTCGACGTCGGGCTTGTCCATCTGTCCCAGGAACTGCCGGGCGTAGGCGGACAGCGATTCGACGTAACGACGCTGGCCCTCGGCGAAGATCGTGTCGAAGGCGAGTGAACTCTTGCCGGAGCCGGACAGGCCGGTGAAGACGATCAGCGCGTCGCGAGGCAGGTCGACGCTCACGTTGCGCAGATTGTGTTCGCGCGCACCACGAACCACCAGCCGGTCGCTCACATCCTCGATCACGCCCCACATGGTATGTGTCGGCACTGACAAACGCCGCGCCGGCGGGCGCCGGAGGGCGCCGGCCCCGCCTCTGGGGGCGGCGTGTCACCCCCCATCGGGCAGGGACATCGGTGACGCCGGACACGCCGAGGCGTTAGCGTTGCCCCCATGACCGAACCGCTGCGAGAGCTGTTGCCCGACCAGCAGTCGATCGCCCGCTTGCGGATCCGCAAGCGCGAGGCCACCCAGTCGCTGCTCGGCGACACCATCCGGTTGGGTGACGACCAATGGCAGGAACCGAGCGTCCTACCCGGATGGACCCGCGCCCACGTGGCGAGCCACGTCGCGCGCAACGCCGAGGCCTTCACCGACGCGATCGAGGCGCTGCTCGCCGGCCGCCCCCACCCGCTCTACCCGTCCCGCAGCCGTGCCGACGAGGAGATCGAGGTGGGGTCCCGGCGCACCGGGCTCGACCTGCAGATCGACCTCGACACCACCGCCGGCCGACTCAACGCCGCCTTCGACGCCCTCGACGCGTCGGGAATCTCGATGACGCTCGAGCTCACCGAGAGACTCCGCGTGCCGGCCGACTGGTGGGTGGTCGCCCGGCTCTCCGAGATCGTGCTGCACCATGTCGACCTGCACTGCGGCCTGAGCATCGACGCCATCGACGCCGACGTGGCGAGGTGGCTCCTCGGCTGGGAACTGTTCCGCGGCCGCGGGGACGCCGCCCTCCCACCCGTCGAGGTCGCCTCGGACTCCGGGGTCCACGGCCGGGTCGGACCACTCGACCGCCGACCGATCGGCACCGTGTCGGGCACCGACGCGCTCCTCGTCGGATGGCTGTCGGGTCGGGGCGAGGCCACCGGACTGTCGGGCGACGCCGCTCAGGTCGTCCCCGAGCGGCTCGCCGCCCACTGACCCGCGTACCCCGGAGTCCGGCCGCCGGGCCGGCCCGCTCACGAGCCGCGTGAACGTGACCGCACCAGGCTCGCGACGATCGTGACCACCAGGGTCACCACGATCACCAGCAACGACAGCTCGACGGAGATCTCGGTGGGGACCGCCCAGCCTGCGTCGAGGTCGTAATGGTGCACCGCGTGCAGGACGAGCTTGAGCCCGATGAAGCCGAGGATCACCGCCAGGCCCAACGGCAGGTAGACGAGCCTCTTGAGCATGCCCCCGAGCAGGAAGTACAGCTGCCGCAGGCCCATCAGGGCGAACACGTTGGCGGTGAACACGAGGTAGGGCTGCTGGGTGAGCCCGTAGATCGCCGGGATGGAGTCGAGCGCGAACATGACATCGGTGGTTCCGAGGGCCACGATGACGATGAACATCGGGGTCACCCGCCGGCGTCCGCGCTCGCCGACGACGAGCCGGGTGCCGTCGAAACGGTCGGAGGTGGCGAAGCTGCGCCGGACGAAGCGCATCACGAGGTTCTCGGTGGCCCCGTCCTCGTCGGAATCCCGATCGCGGTAGTCGCGAACCAGGTCGACCGCGGTGTAGAGCAGGAACGCGCCGAAGATGAAGAACACCCAGGCCATCGTCGAGATCATCGCGGCGCCGAGGCCGATGAACACCCCGCGGAAGACGAGGGCGAGGATGATCCCGACGAGCAGGGCGTACTGCTGCAGCCGGGCGGGCACCCGGAACTTCTCCATGATCAGCAGGAAGATGAACAGATTGTCGACCGACAGGCTGTACTCGGTGAGCCACCCGGCGTAGAACTCCTTGCCGTAGGTCGGTCCGGCAACCACCCACACCCCTATGCCGAACAGGATCGCCAGGGCGATGAACACGCCCACCATCACACCGGCCTCGGTGAGCGAGGGCACATGGGGGCGTCGCCCGATGACGAACACATCGACCGCGAGCAGCAGGGACATCACGGCGACGGTGATGGCCCAGGCAAAAAAGTGAACCTGCAACGGAGTTCCTCCCACGGCAGCGCCGGGAGGTCTCGTCCGTCGTCGAGCGACCGCAGCGCCGGGCAGGCTTGCCTGCCGTGATGACGACCACTGCGAGGTGGAGTACTCCCCTCCGTGGGGCCCATTCTCGCACAGCCCCGACGAGGGCCGATGTCGGCACCCGGACCGGCAGCCCGCCGTCAGCGGGTGGCCTCGATGAGCCCGCGGAGGTCCTTCTTGAGGTCGACGATCTCGTCGCGGAGCCTGGCCGCCAACTCGAACTGCAGTTCGCCGGCGGCTGCATGCATCTGCTGGGTGAGCTCGGTCACGAGATCGGCCAGCTCGACGGCCGACAGCTGCGCCGGGTTGAGGTCGCTGCGCTGGTCGATGAGCTTGGCCGGGAGGGGCGACTTGGGCTGGCGTCCGCGTGCCGGCGCGGCCCGGGCGACCAGCTCGTCGGTGTCGGCGTCCTCGCGGGCCAGCATGTCGGTGATGTCGGCGATCCGCTTGCGCAGCGGCTGCGGGTCGATGCCGTGCTCGGTGTTGTAGGCGACCTGGATGACGCGGCGGCGGTTGGTCTCGTCGATCGCGTGGGCCATCGACGGGGTGATCTTGTCGGCGTACATGTGCACCTGGCCGGCGACGTTGCGCGCGGCCCGGCCGATGGTCTGGATGAGTGACCGGTCGGAGCGCAGGAAGCCCTCCTTGTCGGCGTCGAGGATCGCGACCAGCGACACCTCGGGCAGGTCGAGTCCCTCGCGCAGCAGGTTGATGCCGACCAGCACGTCGTATTCGCCGAGCCGCAGTTCGCGCAGCAACTCGACCCGCCGGAGCGTATCGACCTCGCTGTGCAGGTAGCGGGTGCGGACGCCGTTCTCCATGAGGTAGTCGGTGAGGTCTTCGGACATCTTCTTGGTGAGGGTGGTCACCAGAATCCGCTCGTTGCGCTCGACCCGCATCCGGATCTCGCCGATGAGGTCGTCAATCTGGCCCTTCGTCGGCTTGACCACGATTTCGGGATCGACCAGGCCGGTGGGCCGGATCAGCTGCTGCACGGTGCCGTCGGACCGGGCGAGTTCGTAGGGCCCGGGCGTCGCCGAGAGGTAGATGGTCTGGCCGATGCGCTCGACGAACTCCTCGAAGCGCAGGGGCCGGTTGTCCATGGCGCTCGGCAGCCGGAAGCCGTGCTCGACCAGGGTGCGCTTGCGCGACATGTCCCCTTCGTACATGCCGCCGATCTGCGGCACGGTCACGTGGGACTCGTCGATGACCAGCAGGAAGTCGTCGGGGAAGTAGTCGAGCAGACACGACGGGGCGCTGCCCGGCCCCCGCCCGTCGATGTGCCGGGAGTAGTTCTCGATGCCCGCGCAGGTGCCGATCTGGCGCATCATCTCGATGTCGTAGCCGGTGCGCATGCGCAGCCGTTGGGCCTCGAGCAGCTTGTTCTGCGCTTCGAGGTCGGCCAGGCGGGTCTCCAGCTCGGCCTCGATGCCGCCGATGGCCCGCTCCATGCGTTCGGGCCCGGCGACGTAGTGGGACGCGGGGAAGATGTAGATCTCGTCGTCGTCGCTGAGCACCTCGCCGGTGAGGGGGTGCATGGTGGTGAGCCGCTCGACCTCGTCGCCGAAGAACTCGATCCGGACGGCGTTCTCCTCGTACATCGGGAACACCTCGAGGGTGTCGCCCCGCACCCGGAAGGTGCCGCGCTGGCCGGACATGTCGTTGCGGGCGTACTGCATGTCGACGAGCTGGCGCAGCAGCGTGTCGCGCTCGCGCTCCTCCCCCACCTTCAGGGTGATCGCCCGCTCGAGGTACTCCTCGGGCGTGCCGAGGCCGTAGATGGCCGACACGGTGGCGACGACGATCACGTCGCGGCGGGTGAACAGCGAGCTGGTGGCCGAGTGCCTCAGCCGTTCGACCTCCTCGTTGAGCGAGGAGTCCTTCTCGATGTAGGTGTCGGTCTGCGGCACGTAGGCCTCGGGCTGGTAGTAGTCGTAGTAGCTGACGAAGTACTCGATGGCGTTGTCGGGGAAGAACTCGCGGAGTTCGGTGGCGAACTGGGCGGCGAGGGTCTTGTTGGGCTGCATGACCAGCACCGGACGCTGCAGGCGCTCGGCCAGCCAGGCGATGGTGGCGGTCTTGCCGGTGCCGGTGGCGCCGAGCAGTACGACGTCCTTCTCACCGGCACGGATGCGTCGCTCCAGCTCGGCGATCGCGGTCGGCTGGTCGCCCGAGGGCTGGAACGGCACTCGGACGGTCAGCGGGGCCACCTGGCGCTGCACGATGTTCGCGGGACGCATATCACCGAGGGTAGTTGTCGGCACCGACAATCGGACGCCGGCCGGCGTCCGGTGCCCCGTGCGCGGCCTGCAGCTGCTCCCAGAGCCGGTCCACCTGGGCCCGGAGGGCGCCGGGATCGGCCGAGTTGTCGATGACGTGGGTGGCCGCGGCCAGCCGGTCGGCTCGATCTGCCTGCGCCGCGATCCGGGCGCGGGCCGCCTCCTCGTCCATCGTGTCGCGTCGCATCACCCGGGCCACCTGGACGTCGTCGGGCGCGTCGACCACGACCACCGCGTCGAAGTCGCCCGCCTGTCCGGTCTCGACGAGCAGGGGGATGACGTGCACCACCACCGCGTCACCGGGTGTGGCGGCCTCGCGGTCGGCGGCCAGCCGCCGGACCTCGGGGTGCACGATCGCGTTGAGGTCGGCCCGCGACGCCGCGTCGGCGAACACGATCCGGGCGAGGGCGGCACGGTCGAGGCGTCCGTCGGCGTCGAGCACCGAGCGACCGAACCGGGCGACCACACCGCGAAGGCCCGGCGTGCCCGGGGCCACGGCGGCGCGGGCCAGTTCGTCGGCGTCGATGACCGCCGCGCCGTGCTCGGCGAGCAGGGCGGCGACGCTCGACTTGCCCGCGCCGATGCCG
>DAIESZ010000312.1 GCA_027346035.1 Propionibacteriaceae bacterium | reverse complement strand
CTCGTAGGAGAGGCCGGCCGCTTCGAAGTCCGCCTGGAACTCGTGTGCGTACACGTCGGCGAAGATGTCCTTGAAGGCCCCGTCGTAGGCCTTGAGGATCGTGTTCTTGGTCGACAGGTAGACCGGGTAGCCGCGCTGCAGTCCGTAGGCGAACGACGCGCGCGCGAAGTCCCGGATCGAGGCGGTGAAGTTGTACATACCCATCACGACCCCGCCCTCCTGCGGCATCCGCACCACCTCGTGCTCGATCGGCGCCGAGCCGTCGTCCGGGGTGTAGGTGATCGTGACGGTGCCGGGACCGGGCACGGTGAAGTTGGTCGCGCGGTACTGGTCGCCGTGGGCGTGGCGCCCGATGACGATCGGCTTGGTCCACCCGGGCACCAGCCGGGGGATGTTCCCGACGACGATGGGCTCGCGGAACACGACACCGCCGAGGATGTCGCGGATGGTCCCGTTGGGCGAGTGCCACATCTGCTTCAGGCCGAACTCCCGCACCCGATCCTCGTCCGGGGTGATCGTGGCGCACTTCACGCCGACGCCGTGCTCCTGGATGGCGTGCGCGGCGTCGATGGTGACCTGGTCGTCGGTGCGGTCGCGCTCCATGATGCCCAGGTCGAAGTAGCGCAGGTCGATGTCGAGGTAGGGGTGGATCAGGCGGTCCTTGATGAACTGCCAGATGATCCGGGTCATCTCGTCGCCGTCCAGATCGACGACCGGACCGACGACCTTGATCTTCGCCATGGGAACCTCTCTCGTCGGTGCCACTCACGCGCACAGATCACTTGACGTCAAGATATCGGACGCCGATCCCGCCCGAGAAGTCGCCGCCACCCACCCGGGGGCTGGCACGACACACGGGCCTTGCTAGCGTCGGGCAGCGCCGACGCCGACCGCGCCGGTCAGCCGTCGCGAAGGAGCACCCGCATGAGCCCCAGCCCGGTCAAGGTGGCCGTGACCGGCGCCGCCGGCCAGATCGGTTACAGCCTGCTGTTTCGCATCGCCAGCGGTTCGCTGCTGGGCCCGGACACCCCGGTCGAGCTGCGGCTGCTCGAGATCACCCCGGCCCTCCCGACGCTGGAGGGTGTCGTGATGGAGCTGGACGACTGCGCCTTCCCGCTGCTGACCAAGGTGGTGACCGGTGACGACCCGAACACCGTGTTCGACGGCGTCAACCTCGCCCTGCTGGTCGGCGCCCGCCCGCGCACCAAGGGGATGGAACGCTCGGACCTGCTCTCGGCGAACGGCGCCATCTTCACCACCCAGGGCAAGGCGCTGAACGACCACGCGGCCGACGACGTCCGGGTGGTGGTGACCGGCAACCCGGCGAACACCAACGCGCTGATCGCGATGAGCAACGCCCCCGACATCCCGCACGAACGGTTCTCGGCCCTGACCCGCCTGGACCACAACCGGGCGATCGCCCAGCTGGCCGCCAAGACCGGGTCGCCCGTGACCGACGTCACCCGGATGACGATCTGGGGCAACCACTCGGCCACCCAGTACCCCGACGTCTTCCACGCGCAGGTGCGCGGTCAGGACGCGGCCGGGCTGGTCGACGAGGCGTGGATCGAGAACGAGTTCATCCCCACCGTGCAGCAGCGCGGCACCGCGGTCATCGCGGCCCGAGGCTCCTCCTCCGCGGCGAGTGCGGCGAACGCCACGATCGGTCACGCCCGCGACTGGCTGCGGGGCACTCCTGCCGGGGACTGGGTGTCGATGGCGGTTCGCTCCGACGGGTCGTACGACGTCCCCGAGGGTCTCGTGTCCTCGTTCCCGGTGACGACGGCCGGCGGCACGCACCAGATCGTGCCGGGCCTCGCCATCGACGCCTTTTCGCGCCACCGGATCGACGCCAGTGCGGCCGAGCTCGCCCAGGAGCGCGACGCCGTCCGCGAACTCGGCCTGATCCGAACCTGATCCTGCGGCCCCGCCTGGCCCCAGGGTCAGGGAGTGAGCTTCAGCACGGCCGTCAGGGCAGCGGCGCCGCCGGCGGCCAGGAGCAGCCCGATCACGTCGACGGTCCGTGAGCGCACCGCGAGCGCGCCCACCATCGCGGTGGGCAGGGTCAGGCGCAGCGCCGCGGTGACCGCGAGCGTGAGCGCCAGCAGGTAGCCACCCAGGCGCAGCTGCCCCGAGACCACGGCGGCCACCGCGGCCACGATGCCCGCCGCGAGCACCAGCCAGGGCCCGAACAGGCGTTGGGCGCTCACGACCGGCTACGCCACGAAGGTTGCCGCGTCAAGGCTGGGACAGCTCGGCGGCCTCGACCACGTTGGTGAGCAGCATCGCCCGGGTCATCGGCCCCACGCCCCCGGGGATCGGCGCCAGCCAGCCGGCCACCTCGCTCACCTCGGCGGCCACGTCACCGACGGCACGCACGCACCCGTCGGGCCCGGGCAGCCGGGTCGAGCCGATGTCGACCACCACCGCGCCCGGGCGCACCATGTCGGCGGTGATCAGCCCCGGCGAGCCCGCTGAGGCGATCACGATGTCGGCGCGACGGGTGTGGGTTGCCAGGTCGCGGGTTCCGGTGTGGCACAAGGTGACCGTGGCGTTCTCGGTGCGCCGCCCCAGCAGCAGCGCCATCGGGCGCCCCGCGGTCGGCCCGCGTCCGACGACGACCACGTCGGCGCCGTCCAGCACGATGCCGTACGCCCGCATCAGCTCAACGGCACCCCGCGGTGTGCACGGCAGCGGGCCGGGCTGCATGAGCGTGAGCCGGCCCAGACTCGCCGGGGCCAGACCGTCGGCGTCCTTGGCCGGGTCGATCAGGTCGAGCACCGCGCCCTCGTCCAGCCCCTTGGGCAGGGGCAGCTGGACGATGTACCCGGTGCACGCCGGGTCCGCGTTCAGCTCGCGGACGACGTCCTCGACCTGCTCCTGCGTCGCGTCCGCCGGCAGCTCGCGCTGGATCGACGTGATGCCCACGGCGGCGCAGTCGCGGTGCTTGCCGGCCACGTAGGCGTGACTGGCCGGGTCGTCACCGACGATCAGGGTGCCGAGCCCGGGCACCAGCCCGCTGGCGCGCAGCTTCGCGACCCGCTCGGCGAGGTCGGCACGGATCCTCGCCGCGGTCGCCTTGCCGTCCAGGAGCCGTGCCGTCATGGCGACATCCTTCCACGAGCCGCCGTGCCGGCGGTGCGCAGCGACCCCGGGCGCCCCGCCTGGAGCCTCGGCAAAGACGGCCACGAGTCTGCCCCGATGGCGAACGAGAGCGTCGGACCACCGTCGCCGGCGGGGTGGCCGACGGCGTAAGGCGCCCGCAGTTTGGCGACGGAGACTGAAGCGCCCTGGAAGTTGGCAGACGACAGTTGTGGTCCCGGTACTCGGCTTCGTTCCGGAGCGCAGCGTCAGCGTCGGCGAACAGCGCCCGGAGGGAAGCCCCCCAGGCGGCCAGATCGACGGTCAGCGTCTGCCACGTGATCGACCTGTTGATCTCGTCGTACTGGTGGATGATGACGTTGCGGTTCGCGACAGCGAGCGCCCACTCGACACCGTCCGGTGCGAGAACGCCGAGTTTGGACAGCCGGTTGGCGGCCTCGCCGAGCTTCATCATCAGGGAGTCGCCAGCCTCCTGGAGGAGGTCATCGGCGAGGTAGACGTCCTTGCCACGTTCGACGATCTCGTCGACGCGTTCGGGCCAGGACTGGATGTGTAGCAAGTCTTTCGCGGCCTTGCGGTTCATCACAGCAGCACCGCTTCGCGGAGGATGTCGTCATCCCGGCGCGGCTTGAGACCGCCGTAGTCGATCAGGTCGATCTCGCGGCCGAGGACCTGCTCCATGCGCTGCTTGAATCGGATGAGCCCGAACGACGATGTCCCCTCAGGTGCGTCAACGATCAGATCGATATCTGAGTCCTGTCGGGCCTGGTGGCGTGCCACCGACCCGAACACGGCGAGTCGGGTGTAGCCGTGGTCAGCGGCGACGGCCTTGAGGATCGGAGCGGCCGCTTCCAGCAGCACCTCGGGGTGGAAATCGTCGAGCTGGGGGGCGAACTTGAGCTGCTGGCTGACCGCGGGCTGGGTGATACCCAGCGCTTCAGCTATCCGGCGCTGAGACATGCCGGTGGCTACCATCGCACGAAGCGCAAGGACACGACGCAGCCGCGCGACGTCCTCGTCACGGCGGGCGCTGCGGTACTCGGCCAGCAGGCTCATAAGCTGATCTTATCAGGAATGTCCGGCAACAGCATCGCTCAGGGTGCTGGTGGCACCGGTGGCGCTAGTGGCACCGGTTGTGCTGGTGCGGGTGGCGCGCAACCCGTCACCGTCATTGGTGTAGGTGGCGTTCACCGCCGACACCGGTTTGACCTCACTCACCACCGACACCACCGCGCTCACCACCGACACCACCGCGCAGTCGTCGTCGACCCCGTCCGTGGCGACGTCGAGATGCCGGGGGCAGGGTCATCGGCTCGGCGCGCGCTGCCATGGGCCGTGGGCGAGCGGATTGGGTCAGGAGCCGGTGACGTCCCTCGCCGTGTCGACCATGCGGGTCGCCCACGCGACAGCCTTCGTCGCGTCCGTCCGGCCGATCGGTCCGGCCTGGTACTGCGCGGCGGTCTTGAGTCCGAGGAGGCGGCGGAAGGTGGACTCGAGCGCCTTGCCCGCGGGGCCGGCGGCGACGAGCTCCGGTACGCCGGAGCGGCGGTCCTCGGACTTGCCGGTGCGGCCGCTCAGCTGGAGGCAGATCGCGTCCTTGGCGTTGATGCCGGCGAGCACCGCCGACGATGCTGCAGCGGTGTGTAGCTCCATGGCCAACTCCAGGACGGCTGCATCGAGGAACTCGCGGGCCTTGCGGAGGTGACTTCGCGCGTCGTCCCGGGCGCCCATCTCAGGCTGCCTCGGGAGAGGGAACTACCGCGAGCGAACCAACTATGGCGCGGCCATCGCGGCGGATCTCGCTGAGGAGGCGCTCACCGGCCGCCGCCATGGCCAACAGCTCGTCGCGCGAGCGGTCGAGGATCTCGCAGGGGTTCCCGGTCCAGCGTGGGATCGCGAACCCGAGGGCGGTCAGGTCGCGCTGCCAGTCGGGGTCGTCCTCGTCCACGGTCGCGGGGCGCACGACGAGCAGGTCGACGTCGCTGGCGGTGCCGCCGTCGCCGCGAGCGGTCGAGCCGTAGACGACGATCGCCTCGGGCGGATGGGTCCATTCCGTCGCATGTTCGGCGATCCGTGCCCACAGCCGGGTGCGCAGGGTGGCGAGGTCCTCGACCGCTCTCGCGGCAAGGTGCTCACGGTTCAGGGTGAATAGCGACGCCGATCCCGCCTCGATGCGATCGACCAGACCCGCCGCGGTGAGGTCGACCAGGATCCGCGCCACGCGCGGCTGCGAGACCCGCGGATCGGTAAGTTCGGCGACCCTGCGGCCGGTGAGCGGGACGGTGGTCCCCGCGAGCACGGCGAGGACCGGGCCGTGTGCCGAGGGCACCACGTCGGCGATCGGGTGTGAGATGTCCATCGCTCGTCCTTGTGATCAGGAAAGTACTCGCGTAAGCACTAGCGTACTCACGCGATCACCCGCCGGTCGAGGGGCCGTTGCCCGACGAGCACCCCGGCCGTGGCGAAGCCATCCGATCCGCACGCCGAACCGGGCTGGCCGAAGCTCGAACGCGGCGTCTTGCCACGAACCACGAACCACGAAAGGATCTTTCATGACAGACCGCCAGTGGTTGGGCATTACGACCCCCAACTGGTGCACGAACTCAGACGCGGAAGGGTCACCGCGGTGATACTGACCTGGATCGGAGTGTTCTGGGTATGCCCGGCCGCACTGTTGCCGATCTGACCGTAGGCGTTGTCTCCCCACGCCCACACCGTCCCATCGGACTTCAACGCGTACGTGTCATCACCGCTGGCCGCGATCTGCGTCACCCCAGACAACCCCGACACCCGAGTCGGCGTAGGCGTGGAGGTGTTCGAACCCAAACCCAGCTGCCCCGACTTTCCATACCCCCACGTCCACACACTCCCATCAGCCTTCAACGCCACCGAGT
>DAIESZ010000166.1 GCA_027346035.1 Propionibacteriaceae bacterium | reverse complement strand
AATGAGCGACAACATCCGCCCGGCGCTCTACGCCGCCGAGTACACCGCGACGATCGCCTCGAGGGCCTCGGTCGCCGAGACTGTGCTGTGCCGGGTCGTCGGTCGTCACTGCGAGGGCGGCGACATCCTCGTCCGCGACGTGTTCCTGCCCCGCGACATCAGGCCCGGAGATCTGCTCGCGGTGCCGGCTGCCGGCGCGTATTCGAGGGAGATGGCCAGCAACTACAATCACACCCCTCGGCCACCGGTGATTTCGGTGCGCGAGGGACGCCGCACCACCCTGATCCGTCGCGAGACGATCGACGACCTGCTCGCCCTCGACGTCGGCGAGTGACCGGCGTGCCATCGGACCCCGGCCAGGGACCGGACCCGTGCCGGGAACGCGGGCCGGATCCAGCCCGACTCCTCCAACCCACCCCCTGACACTGCGGAGAAGGACCCATGACACCCATGACGAGCGTCGACCGCGCCGATGGCCAGGAACCGCTGCGTGTCGCGCTCCTCGGCTGTGGCGTGGTCGGATCCCAGGTGGCCCGGTTGATCACCCGGCAGGGCGACGATCTCAGGGCACGCACCGGTCGGGCCATCCAACTCGTCGGCATCGGAGTACGCGACCTCACCAAGCCCCGTGAGGGGATCGACCCGCGGTTGCTGACCGACGACGTCCACGCCCTGGTGAGCAGGGGTGATCTCGACGTGGTCATCGAGGTCATCGGGGGGATCGAGCCGGCCCGGTCGCTGCTGCTGGCCGCGATCGACCACGGGGCGTCGGTGGTGACGGCCAACAAGGTGTTGCTCGCCGAGGACGGCGAGACGATCTTCAACGCGGCCGAGCGCGCCGGCGTCGACGTCTATTTCGAGGCGGCGGTCGCCGGGGCGATCCCGATCGTCCGCCCGCTGCGCGAGTCGCTGGTCGGTGACGAGATCCTCGCGGTGATGGGCATCGTCAACGGCACCACGAACTTCATTCTCGACAAGATGGTCACCGAGGGCGCCGGATTCGAGGAGGTACTCGCCGAGGCGCAGCGCCTCGGGTTCGCCGAGTCCGATCCCACCGCCGACGTCGAGGGTTACGATGCCGCCGCCAAGGCGGCCATCATCGCGTCCCTGGCCTTCCACACCCGGGTGCGCGGCGCCGATGTCTACCGGGAGGGCATCACGGGCATCACTTCCGAGGACATCGCGGTGGCCCGCGAGCTCGGGTGTGTGGTCAAGCTGCTGGCGATCGCCCGGCTCACCGACGACGGCCGGGTCAGCGTCCGCGTGCACCCGGCGATGATCCCCGAACGGCATCCGCTCGCCAGCGTTCCCGGTGCGTTCAACGCCGTGTTCATCGAGGCTCGAGAGGCCGGCCAGTTGATGTTCCTCGGCCCGGGAGCCGGCGGCGCCCCGACGGCCAGCGCGGTGATGGGTGACCTCGTCATGGTCGCGCGCAATCGCGTGCGGGGGGTCGCGGCCTACGGCCAGTCGCTGTACGCGGACCGCGAGGTGGCGCCGATGGGCGAGACCCGCACCACCTACCTGCTGCGTCTCGAGGTGAGCGACGAGCCGGGCGTGCTCGCGGCGATCGCCTCGGTGCTCGCCCAGCACAACGTGTCGGTTCAGACCGTGAAGCAGACGGTCGAACGGCGTGACGACCCGCTGGACGTGCACGAGGAGTCCGACGCGCCGCACCGGACCGCGTGGCTGTCGCTCATGACCCACAAGACCCGTGAGGCCGACTTGCGGGCCTGCCTCGCCGACCTGGCGCAGCGTGACTTCGTGCACGGTCCCGTCCGCATGATGCGTGGCGAGGGGTTCTGAGGCATGGGCCCGGGGACGCCGCCCACGGGGGGCCGGGGCTGGGCCAGGGTCCGGGTGCCCGCCACCTCCGCGAACCTCGGCCCGGGCTTCGACGCCCTGGGGGTGGCGCTGGGGCTGGTCGACGAGGTGGCCGCGCAACTGCGTCCCCAGGTCGATGAGGTGGTCATCGACGTGCACGGGGAGGGCGCGGCCTCGGTGCCGCGCGACCCGTCACACCTGATCGTGCGAATGATCCGGCGCGCCCGCGACGAGCTCGGTGGCCCGCCCAGCGGCGTCCGGCTGGTGGCCCGCAACCGCATCCCCCACAGCCGGGGACTCGGCTCGTCGGCCGCGGCGATCGTGGCAGGACTCGCCCTCGGTCACCTGCTGACCCGTCCGGGTGAGCCGCTCGACCGCCAGTGGCTCGCAGATCTGGCCTCGCAGGTCGAGGGCCACCCCGACAACGCGGCCGCGGCGGTGTACGGGGGTGCTGTCCTGGCGTTCACCCCGCCCGGCGCCGCGGGGAGCCCCGGGCTCCACACCCTGGTCGATCGTCTCGAGGTGCGTCCCGAGATCGGCTTCACGGCCTTCGTGCCCGACCACGAGGTGCCCACGGTGGGTGCGCGACAGGTGCTGCCGGACCTCGTGCCCCGGGTCGATGCGGTCCAGCAGGCCATCCGCTCGGCGATGCTGGTGCGCGCCCTCACCGTCGCCCCAGACCGGCTGCTGGTGGCCACCGAGGACTTCCTGCACCAGCGCTACCGCTCCTCGCTCATGCCCGCGTCGTGGCGGCTGGTGGAACACCTCAGGAGTCGGGGCGTGCCGGCGGTCGTGTCGGGTGCCGGCCCGACGGTGCTGGCCCTGGGACCGGCCGCGCTGCTCGCCGCGCTCGACGATCCCGCCCTCGCCGAGGCGTGGAGCGGCTTCCGCCGGATGCCCCTCGACCTCGCCGGGGGAGTCGCCGTGCTCGACGACGCGACGCGCCGGTGAACCCGCCGGCGTGGCGCGGTTTCGTCTCCGCGTCAGCGGTTGGTATATTTGCCACGAAGCATTCCGGCGGTCAGCGAAAGATCGCACGATAGTTCGTTTCGTGCTGTGCCCGGTGAGCCCGTGACAGGTCGATGAACCGCACGCGGCGAGGTATGGCAGCCCCGAACCAGCCATCGTTCCGACCGGGTACTCCACGCCACCAGCAGATCACGCCCGCACGCCGTGCCGGCACACCTGAGTGGGACACACGCGGCAGGCGCGAACCTGATTCCACGTGCACGTGTCGCGCCACGATCTGTTCCATACCGGCGGTCGAATTCTGTACCGTCCGCAGAAAGGCATTCTGTGACTGAAACCGCCACCGCAGCACCTCTGGCTGCGATGAAGTTGCCCGAACTCAAGTCGCTTGCTCAGGGCCTGGGCATCAAGGGTGCCAGCGCCATGCGCAAGGGCGACCTCGTCAGCGCGATCCAGACCCGTCGGGAGGGCGGTTCCGCGCGACCCGACGCCGACCCCGGCACGGCCCGGGAACCGGGGTCCGGCGACCGGACCCGGCGCCGCCGCCCCTCCGCAGGCACCGAACCCGGCGCCGCGGCGACGGCGCAGGAGACCCCCGCCGGTCCCTCGGACCGTGCGACCGTGCAGACCGACACCCCGCGCGCCGACAACTCCGGCTCCGATGACCGGGGCCGCGATGACCGGGGCCGCGATGACGACACCGGTGGCCGGGGCCGCGACGACGTCCGCGAGGAGGTGGGTGCCCGCCTCGCCGAACTCAGTACCCAGACCGGACGCCGCCGGCGCCAGCGGGGCCGCGACGGAGGCGAGCAGGCCGAGGCCGGATCGCCGGCCGAGCCGCCGCGCAACATCCCCGACATGTCGTCGAACAGCGAGACCGACGCCGCCGTGCGCGAGTCCCGCAGCCGGTACGACGACGAGGGGGCGGGCGGCGGGCGGCGCAACAACCGCCGCCGCCGCCAGCGTGACCGCCAGAACCGCCGCACCACCCGCCCGAGCGAGCGACCCGAGGTCGAGCCGACCGTCTCTCCCGATGACGTGCTGCTCGAGGTGTCGGGCATTCTCGACGTGCTCGACAACCACGCGTTCGTGCGCACCTCCGGTTACCTGGCCGGTCCCAACGACGCCTACGTCAGCCTGTCGCTCGTGCGTCGCTACGGCATGCGCAAGGGTGACATCGTCCGGGGCGCCATCCGCCAGCCCCACGACGTCGATCGCCGCGAACGGTACAACCCGGTCGTCCGGGTCGACTCGATCAATGGTCTCGACCCCGAGGAGGCCAAGTCGAGGCCCGACTTCAGCAAGTTGACGCCGCTCTACCCGCAGCAGCGGCTGCGTCTGGAGACCACGCAGACGAACATGACCGGTCGGATCATCGACCTCATCGCACCGATCGGCAAGGGTCAGCGCGGGCTGATCGTGTCCCCGCCCAAGGCGGGCAAGACGATGATCATGCAGAACATCGCCAACGCGATCACCACCAACAACCCCGAGGTGCACCTCATGGTGGTGCTCGTGGACGAGCGTCCCGAGGAGGTCACCGACTTCCAGCGCACGGTCTCGGGTGAGGTGATCGCCTCGACGTTCGACCGTCCCGCCGAAGACCACACGGTGGTCGCCGAGATGGCGATCGAACGGGCCAAGCGTCTGGTCGAAATGGGTCGCGACGTGGTCGTGCTGCTCGACGGCATCACCCGACTCGGGCGTGCCTACAACCTCGCGGCCCCGGCGTCCGGACGCATCCTGTCCGGTGGTGTCGACTCCGCGGCCCTCTACCCGCCGAAGAAGTTCTTCGGCGCCGCCCGCAACATCGAGAACGGCGGCTC
>DAIESZ010000305.1 GCA_027346035.1 Propionibacteriaceae bacterium | reverse complement strand
GAGGCGGCGCGCGCCGCCGCGGCCAAGGGCGCCCGGCTCGTGGTGCTTGCCCGGAGCGTCGCCCGCGCCGAGCAACTCCTGGGCTCCTGGGACTCCGACGGGCGGGCGATCGCCTGCGATCTCAGCGACCCGGAATCGGTGCGTGCCGCGGCGTCCGAGGTCGACGAGCCGATCGACGTGCTGCTGAACAACGCGGGCACGTTCTCGTCCCAGCTCCGCTACACGGCCGAGGGGCACGAGCTCATGTGGGCCACGAACTTTCTCGGTGGGTTCATGCTCACCAACCTCATCCGGCCACGGGTGCGCCGGCGGATCGTCATCACCGGGTCGGAGGCGCACCGCTGGGCCCGGCTCGACCTGGCCGACCCCGACTGCCATGCACGGCGCTTCATCGGCTGGAGCGGCTACTCCCGGTCGAAACTCGCCGACCTCGTGTGGGCGGCCGAGTTGTCCCGCCGTCTCGCCGCCGTCGAAGGAGCCCCCGACGTGCAGGTGGCTCACCCGGGCTGGTCCGCGACCAACCTCCAACACCACCAGGACGTCGGCGGTCCGGGCCGGGGGCAACGGGTGGCGGACTCGGTGACCCGCCTGAGCGCGCAGTCGGCCGAGGCCGGGGCGTGGCCCCTGCTGTTCGCGGCCACCCAGGACCTGTCGGGAATCGCCAACGTGGGGCCCTCGACGGGATTGCGAGGCCATCCGGTCGCCGGGGCCCTGTCGGGCGCGGTGCTCGATCCTCACGCGGGGCGTGAGCTCTGGGCCTACGCGGCCCGCGTCACGAAGTCCGATCTGCCCGGCTGAACCGGCGGGTCACACCTGGCCGAACCCGACCGGACGGGCGTGCTCCTGGCCGAGGTCGAGGTAGCCGATCCGGCGGGCGGGCACGATCAGCTTGCGGCCGCGCTCGTCGGTGAGGATGAGCAGGCCGTCGTCGGCGAGTGCCTTGAGAAGGTCCTGCTCGACCTCGTCACCGGTGGCCTCGGCCTCGATCGAGACCTCCCGGGCAATGTCCTGAATTCCGATCTTGATCTCCACGCAGACCAACGTAGCCGGTGTCGCGCCGTCGACGTGGCCCGTCGCCCCCGGCGCGGCTCAGCCCGCAGCGGAATCAGCGGGTGCGGCGCAGCACCAGCTTGGTCCAGGCGCCCACGTAGAAGCTGTCGCCGCTGTCGAGCGGGATCGGGGTCGTCACCTCGACCGGAGGAAAGTCGGCACCGGAGCGTTGGAGGAAGGTGCCGTTGACCGAGTTGAGGTCGCGCAGCACCCACTGTCCGTCGATCCAGCTGAGATCGGCGTGGCGGCGCGAGCAGCCGGCGTCGTCATCGGCCTGCACGAGAGGGTGCACGTCGCGGGTCTCCGACTCGCGGCCGATGAGTACGTAGCCCTCGTCGAGGCCGACCGTGCGCGGCGGCTGCTGCACCGGGGGTTCGAGTGAGCTGTCCTGCAGCGCGAACCACTCCGGCGAGACGGACACCTCGACCACCCAGCTTCCGGGCACCGGAACGGGGAACTCCCGGGTGGGGGTTGGCTCGTGATCGGTCATTGCTGTGGCTCCCATCGTGCGAGGGCAACGGTGACGTTGTCGCGTCCGCCCTGGGCCAGTGCCCAGTCGACCAGACGCTGGGCGGCACGCTCGGCGGTGGCGTCGTCTGTGGCGGTGCGGACGAGGTGCGCCAGGCTGTCGGGGTCAGGAGCATAGTTCCACAACCCGTCGCTGCACAGCAGCAGGTAGCCGGGACCGGTGGGTCGGAACGCGAGAACCCGCGGCGTCACGTCCTCGGCCTGAGCGCCCAGCCAACGGGTGATGGCGTGCGAGTTGACGCCGTGGCCCGCCTCCTCGGGTGTCATGCCCAGTTCGATCCGGGCCTGCGTGACCGAGTCGTCGATCGACAGCCTCAGCACGCCACCGTCGTCGCCGAACCAGTAGGCGCGCGAGTCGCCGATGCTGGCGACCGTGATGGCGTCGGTGGCGACCCCGACGATGAGGGTGCAGGATCCGTGCGCGGCCTCATCATGGCCGCCGACCACCGCGTCGTTGGCCAGGGCGAACGCCTCGGCGAGCACGGTCGCCTGGTCCTCGCTCGTGGCGTCGGGACGCTCGGCGAGAGACCTGCTGACGTGGGTGAGCGCCGTCGCCACGGCGCGGTCGGAGGCCAGATCGGAGTCGAGCGTCGACGACACGCCGTCGGCGACGACGAGCACCACCGGCTGACGTGTCTCGGCCGGGATCACCGCGATCCGGTAGGCGTCCTCGTTGGTCCGGTGCCGATGCCCGACATCACTGGCCGCCCCCACCGCGTCGTTGAGGTGGTCGCTGCTGCGCAGCGGGGTTTCGTGTCGGGTGACTCCGGCGCCGTGCCACAGCACGTGCGTCGGTTCGACGCCGTCGTCGAACCCCTGCGGCGGGGTGTCACCGGGGTGGTCAATGGTCACAATGAGGGCCCGCCTGGGTAGCGGCTCGGGTGGTCACCCACCGATTCCACCATGCCCGGCTGGGAAGGTCCACCAGACACCCCCGCCCGGCCCGAGGTCGGCGTCCCGGCCCCGGACGCGGATCGGGCCCCGGGGCTGGAACCCGGGGCCCGATCGATGATCTCCCGTGCGGGGAAGAACTCTGAGAGGAAGGACTCAGAGGGCGACGACGTGGTCTGCCTGCTGGCCCTTCTGACCCTGAACGATGTCGAACTCGACCCGCTGGCCCTCCTCGAGGGAGCGGAACCCGTTGGACTCGATGGCGGTGTAGTGGACGAACACGTCGTCACTGTTATCCCCGTCGACGGCGATGAAACCGTAGCCCTTTTCGGCATTGAACCACTTGACGGTTCCCTGTGCCATGTGTGTTTCTCCTTGTGCAGTGCGCGGACCGCACCTCACGGCCCGGAAGTCCGTCGCGGAATCGGGAGACGCCGGTCGGGGCAACGCGCCCAGCTTTCCACAGGATCGGCCCGGAGGGAAACAGGCCCGGTGGGTGGTCGGCCGCTGCCGATCGGGTGGAATCGGGCACGCTCGGTGGGGTCGGTTCGCTCACGGGTCGCGGACTGTCGGACCCGGGTGATTGCATGGGACCCATGCACGGCCCGATGATCGCGTCCGACACGTCCGGGGCGACCCGGCGGGTCATCCTGGCGCCGGCACCTCCCGACGACGAGATCTCCCCGCCCCTCGACGCCGACCAGCGGAGCGTCGTCGACCACGACGGATGCGCGGTGGTGCTCGGTGGCCCCGGTACCGGAAAGACATCGACGCTCGTCGAATGGGTCGGCGTCCGAGCGGCCGTCGACGACGAGGGCCTCGACCGCTACCTGATTCTCACGCATGGCCGCTCGGCGGCCCAGTCCCTGCGCGCTCGGCTCGTGCGCCGTGTCGGGCGCACCCAAACCGGCGCGACGGTGATGACCCTGCACGGGTTCTGCCACGGGCTCGTGCGCCGCTTCGCCGACGCCGACGCCGCCCCCGTGCGACTGCTCACTGCCCCCGAGCAGGATTTCCGCATCCGCGAACTACTGGCCGGGCACGACACCTCGGCGTGGCCGCCCGACCTGGCCGCCGCCGCGCAGACGCGAGGGCTCGCCGGCCAGATGCGGGCGGCACTCGCCCGGGCGCGCCAGCTCGGGCTCGATCCCGACGATCTCGCCCGGCTCGCCGACCTCACCGGCGTCCGGTCCTGGCGCGCTGTCGGGGAGGTCTTCGCCGAATACCTCGACGTCATCGACGCCGAGGGCGTCCTCGACTACGCCGAACTGATCCACCGCGCCCGCCTGCTGCTCACCGACGAGCCCGTGCGCGCGGCGCTCGCGGCCCAGTACCGGGCGGTGGTGGTCGACGAGTTCGCCGAGAGCGACCCCAGCCAGTGGCGTCTGATCGCCGACCTCGCCCGGCTGGGGCTCAGCACGGTCGTGTTCGCCGACCCGAGCACCCGGGTCTTCGGATTCCGCGGGGCAGATCCGCGGGCGGTCACCGGTTTCGCCGGGGCCCTCGCCGCACGGTCGGTGCCGGTGCGCCAGATCGTCCTGGGCACCGA
>DAIESZ010000258.1 GCA_027346035.1 Propionibacteriaceae bacterium | reverse complement strand
GGAGAGGTTGGCTCCGGCCGAGATCCCCACCAGTAGGCCCTCCTCCTTCGCCGCGCGGCGGGAGAAGTCGACCGATTGCTCGATGTCGCGGGTCATGACCTCGTCGATGATCGACCGGTCCAGGATCTCGGGGACGAAGTTGGCCCCGAGCCCCTGGATCTTGTGCGGGCCGGGCGCGTTGCCCGACAGGATCGCCGATTCCGTCGGCTCGACCGCGATGATCCTGATCTCGGGGTTGCGGCTCTTGAGGAACTGGCCGACACCGGTGATCGTGCCACCCGTGCCGACGCCGGCGACGAAGATGTCGACCTTGCCGTCGGTGTCGTCCCAGATCTCCGGGCCGGTGGTGCGGCGGTGGATGTCGGCGTTCGCGGGGTTGGCGAACTGGCGGGCCAGGACGCCCCCCCGATCGGCCGCGATCTGCTCGGCGCGGGCCACCGCACCCTTCATCCCCTCGCCGGGGGGAGTGAGGATCAGCTCGGCGCCGTAGGCGCGCAGGAGCGCGCGGCGTTCGAGGCTCATCGATTCCGGCATGCACAGCACCACCTTGTAGCCGCGGGCCGCGCCGACCATGGCCAGCGCGATGCCTGTGTTGCCCGAGGTGCCCTCGACGATGGTGCCGCCCGGCTTCAGCTCGCCCGACGCCTCGGCGGCGTCGATGATCGAGACGCCGATGCGGTCCTTCACCGAGTTGGCGGGCCCGTAGAACTCGGCCTTGGCCAGCACGGTGCCGTGGTTCGGGGAATCGCCGACCAGGCGGTTGATGCGCACGAGGGGGGTGCGACCGACCGCACCGGTGATGTCTGTGAAGAGAGTCATGCTTCAGCGAACACCGCCGGGGGCCACCTCATTCCCCCCGTCCGGATCATGGAAATCATCAATAGCCCCCGGGGGTATTCCGCGCTGACCAGCGCAGACGGTCGATCCGGTGACGGATGACTAGACTCTCGGCCATGTCCGTGAGCCATGTGCCCGCCCCCGCCCCGTCCGCTGACCACGACCTCGTCATCGTCATCGATTACGGGGCCCAGTACGCCCAGCTCATCGCCCGGCGCGTCCGCGAGGCGCACGTGTACTCCGAGATCATGCCGCACACCGCCGGTGTCGACGAGATCGTCGCGCGCCGCCCCCGCGCGGTCATCCTGTCCGGTGGGCCGAGTTCGGTCTACGCCGAGGGTGCCCCGCAGGTCGACCGCGCGCTGTTCGACGCCGGCATCCCCGTGTTCGGGATCTGCTACGGCTTTCAAGCGATGGCCCGCGCGCTGGGCGGCACCGTCGCCCGTACGGGGCTCAGTGAGTTCGGCCGGACCCCCGTTCGGATCGCCGACCCCGGGCGCCTGCTGGCCGGCCTGCCGACCTCGCTGAACGTGTGGATGAGCCACGGCGACTCGGTCGCCCAGGCCCCTGACGGCTTCACGGCCCTGGCCAGCACGGCCGGAGCCCCCGTTGCGGCGTTCGAGGATCCCGGACGCGCGCTGGCCGGCGTCCAGTGGCATCCCGAGGTGCTGCACTCCGAACACGGCCAGGAGGTGCTCACCCGGTTCCTTCTCGACGTCGCCGGGTGCCGGCCCGACTGGACCAGCGCCACGATCGTCGAGGACCAGGTGCGGCGCATCCGTGAGCAGGTCGGCGATCGCAAGGTGTTGTGCGGACTGTCCGGCGGGGTTGACTCGGCGGTTGCCGCCGCGCTCGTGCAGCGTGCGATCGGCGACCAACTAACCTGCGTGTTCGTCGACCACGGGCTGCTCCGCAAGGGGGAGGCCGAGCAGGTCACCCGCGACTTCGTCGCCACCACGGGCGTCGAACTGGTCGTCGCCGACGAGAGGGAGCGGTTCCTCACCGCGCTCGCCGGCGTCACCGACCCCGAGACCAAGCGCAAGATCATCGGCCGCGAGTTCATCCGCACCTTCGAGTCGACCGCCCGACGGATCAATGACGACCGCGACATCGACTTCCTCGTGCAGGGCACGCTCTATCCCGACGTCGTCGAGTCGGGCGGCGGTGAAGGTGCCGCGAACATCAAGAGCCACCACAACGTCGGCGGCCTGCCCGACGACCTGCAGTTCCAGCTCATCGAGCCGTTGCGGACCCTGTTCAAGGACGAGGTGCGCGCGGTCGGCACCGAACTGGGCCTGCCCGACGACATGGTGTGGCGGCACCCGTTCCCGGGCCCCGGGCTCGCGATCCGGATCATCGGTGCGATCGACCAGCACCGGCTCGACCTGCTGCGCGACGCGGACGCCATCGCGCGTGAGGAACTCACCGCCTCCGGCCTCGACCGCGACATCTGGCAGTTCCCGGTGGTGCTGCTGGCCGACGTGCGCTCGGTCGGCGTCCAGGGTGACGGGCGCACGTACGGCCATCCGGTCGTGCTGCGACCCGTCACCAGCGAGGACGCCATGACCGCCGACTGGGGCCGGCTGCCCTACGACGTCATCGAGCGGATCTCGACGCGGATCACCAACGAGGTACGCGAGATCAACCGTGTGGTGCTCGACGTGACCAGCAAGCCGCCGGCCACCATCGAGTGGGAGTGATCGCGACGCTCAGCGGCGGTCGTCGTAGAGGTTGAACGTCTCGGGGGGCTGCTGCTCGTCGGTGTCGGGGCCCTGACCGTAGGGGGCCTGATCGTGGGTGCCGGCACCGGGGATCGTGCGCTGGGCGTTCCACTGCTTGGCCTGGCCGACGAGCGACTCGAGGGCGCTGGCGTCCTCACCCTGCTTGGGGATCGCCAGCCACGCGCCGATGTACGCCAAGGGACCGATGCCGGTGAACACCACGATCGCGGCGACGACGAGCCGCACGATCGTGACATCGGCGTTGAGGTAGCGGGCCAGTCCGGTGCAGACGCCGCCGAAGATCTGGCCTTCCGGGATCCGTACCAATTTACCCTGGGGCATTGTGGTCTCCTTGCCTGGTGTGGGGTCTCCCGCGGTGTGGTTCACCCGCGGGGGGATTGGGGGGTGGTGCGCCGGCGCCGCGTCTCGCGCCGGGACACGGATGGTGCCCGGCCGAGCATGAGCCCGAACAGGCCGATGGCGATCAGCAGGATCGGCAGGCCGAACCGGAAGACCGCCGGGGGCAGGTGATGTCCCAGGCCGTAGACCAGGCCGAGGGCAGCACCCAGCACGAAGACGACGCCGATGATGAGCACGGCCGGGTTGGCTCGCCGCGTCCCGCGGAATGCAGCGGGCCGGAGGATTCGCTCAGTCATGAAGGATCACCACCCGTGACATGGTGGCGTTGATCACCAGGGTGACGGTCGGGTGCGCCGCTCCGGGCGCGTCCGGCGCGCTGGCCGGCAGGGTGTCGTGGTTGCGCGCGAATCCGGCGATGCGGCGGCCGGCCACGGTGAGATCCGAGTAGCGGATCGAATAGTCGATGGTCGCGATCATCGTGTCGGGAACGGTGATGGTGAGGTCGGAGGCCTTGGCTTGGAGGTAGATCGTCGATCCCGACTCGGCCGGGGTGATCGTCACCTGCGACCGGGTGCCGGAGAAGGTCATCGGAGTCTCGATGCTGCCGGTGCCGCTCTGCACCGGTGACCACGTGCCGTTCGCCGAGACGAGTCCGGTCTGCAGGGCGGCGAGCCACACGCACAGTAGAACACCCACGGGGACCAGGAGGCGGGATCTCAGCGAGGTCAGCGCGAGAACGATCAGCCCGAGTCCGATCACCCCCAGGCCGGCTGCGACAGCGACCATCATCCGGTGCCGCGGGCCGAGATCGATGGGCACCTGGTGGGCCACGAACCCGGTGGTGAGAGCCAGGGCGAGGACTGCGCCGGGGGCGAGGACGCGGACGGCGCGTCCCGCCCGCCGGGTGGACGGTCCATGAGCTGATACGGGGACCTGGCCGGCAGGGGTCAGCGCCGGGGTGCGGGCGATGGGACCCACCTCGGGTGCGGGTGACGCGACAGCTGCGGCCGGCCCGGCCGCGGTGACATCTGTGAGGCGTTGCTGCCAGGCCGATACCGCGGTGGTGAACTCCGACGGCGCCGTCGCGACCTCGCCGGCGGTGTCGGTGGAACGCACCCTGCGGCCTCGTCGTCGATGGTCGACGACGAGGAGTGCCGCGACGACGATCACCGGGGTGATGCCGAACGGAGTCCAACTGCCGAGGAGTACCCACGTGATGGCGGCGGCGACGGCGGTGATGACCAGCTTGGTCCTCGCGTCCCAGTGTTGGGCCGGGGGCAGGACCCTGGCCAGGGGCACGTCGTCGCGCCCCGCGGCCGGCAACAGCAGCCATCCGCTCGCATAGAGAGCGATGCCGATACCAGCGCAGAGCGCCAGGACGACGGTGGCGATCCGCACGAGGCTGACATCGACGCCCGTGCGCCGCGAAACCGCCTGGCACACCCCGCCGAGGCGGGCGCCATCCGGCTCGCGACGCAGCGACACCAACGCCTGTGAGGCGGTGTCGACGAGGTCGGGGCGCGGCATGCTCCCCATCGTGTGCCGTGGCCGCCGCCAAGACCATGCGGAAGAGCCCTGAAGTGTCCCGCATTCGGCCGACGGCGGATGGGGCGGGCTGGCACGGCGCGCGCGGGCGTGTGACGCTAGAGGCACCATGAGCATCGATCCGGCCCCCGAGGAGCACCTGGAGCGGACGCCGCGCGCCCCCTCCGGCGAGCCCGCGGCGCGCCCGGACGCCGACGAGCCCGAGCCGGCGTCGCCGGACCGGCCCCGGGATCCCGCAACCCCACCGGTTCCCGAGCGTCGCCCCCTCGCCCGCGACGTCGATCGGCGGTGGCTCGCCGGGGTCGCAGCCGGCGTCGCCGAGCACCTCGACCTGCCGGTCGGCCTGGTGCGGGTGGGCTTCGTGCTGCTGGCGCTGGTGCACTTCCTCGGCGTGGCGATCTACGGACTGTTGTGGGTGCTGCTTCCCGAGCGGACCCCCGAGCCGGAGGCGCCGGGACTGGAGGCCGCGCGGCGTCAGGGGATGCGCAGCCAGCACGCCGGCTGGCAGCGCGACGCGGCGCCCTTGGCCGCGCTGGCGCTGCTGGCCACCGGGATCGTCTGGCTGACCTCGACGCTCGGCTGGGGCCTGTCGGCCGCGATGCTCTGGCCGGCCCTGTTCGCGGTCGCCGGTGTCGCACTCGTGTGGCGCCAGGCCGACCTGACCGACGTCGGCCCGCTCCACGACGACGACACCGCCGGATGGCTGCGCCCGTTCCTGCGCACCGGCGGCTGGCTCGGCATGACCCGGCTCGTCGTGGGCCTCGGCCTCGTCGGCCTGTCGGTGTCGCTCGTGGCGGCGTCCAGGATCGGTGTCGACGAACTGCCCACCGTGCTCACGATGAGCGCACTGATGATTCTCGGGGTGCTGATCGCCGGTGCGCCGTGGATGTACCGACTGCGCCGCAACCTCACCCGCGTGCGCGAGGAGAAGCTCGTCGCTGACGCCCGGGCCGACATGGCCGCGCACCTGCACGACTCGGTGCTGCAGTCGCTGGCCCTGATCCAGCGCCGGGCCGGCGACCCCAAGGCGGTGACCGCGATCGCCCGCCGGCAGGAGCGCGAACTGCGCGAATGGCTCTACGGGGAATGGGGAGGCGGCGCGGAGCCGTCACCGGCCACCGTGCGGGCCGCGCTCGCCGACGATGCGCAACGGATCGAGGCGGACCGCGGCGTCGCCATCGAGGTGGTCGGCGTCGGCGACGCGCCGCTCACCGAGGACACCGAGGCGTTGGTCGCCGCCGCCCGCGAGGCCATGGTCAACGCCGCCAAGCACTCCGGCTGCGACCGCGTCGACGTGTACGCCGAGGTCGACGAGGGAGTCATCGAGGTGTTCGTGCGTGACCGGGGGACAGGGTTCGCCCTCGACGGCGTCGACACCGACCGGCTCGGGGTGAGACGCTCGATCATCGACCGGATGGAGCGCCACGGCGGCTCGGCCCGGATCCGCTCCGCACCCGGGGAGGGCACCGAGATCGCGCTGCGGATGAGCATCACAGCGTGACGACCCGGTCGGCGGGGCGCCTCCGTCAGGGGAGTCGACCAGACAGGATGAGGAGACATGACCGATCAGATCCCACCCGATGAGCCCACCGAGGACGAGCCCCGGTTCGTTCCAACCGAGCCCTGGTCGATCGTGCTGGTCGACGACCACGCGATGTTCCGCGCCGGCGTCCGGCACGAGATCGGACAGGCGGGCCCCGGACCCGAAGGGTTCCCCGGCGTCCGGATCGTCGGGGAGGGGGAGGACGTCGCCTCCGCGGTGCGGGCCATCGTCGACCTTCAGCCGGACGTGGTGCTCCTCGACGTGCACCTGCCCGGCGGCGGGGGCGGCGAGGTCATCAAGCAGGTCGGGACCCGCGCCCCCGGAACCAGGTTCCTGGCGCTGTCGGTGTCGGACGCCGCCGAGGACGTCATCGGCGTGATCCGGGCCGGCGCGCGGGGCTACGTCACCAAGTCGATCTCGAGCGACGACCTGCTCGAGGCGATCCACCGCGTGGCCACGGGGGACGCCGTGTTCTCGCCCCGCCTGGCCGGATTCGTCCTGGACGCGTTCTCGGGTTCGATCGAGGTGGCCAGCATCGACGAGGACCTGGACCGGCTGAGCCAACGGGAACGTGAGGTGCTCAAGCTCATTGCGCGCGGCTACTCCTACAAGGAGATCGCCCGCGAACTGTTCATCTCGATCAAGACGGTCGAGACGCACGTGTCCAGCGTCCTGCGGAAGCTTCAACTGTCCAACCGGCACCAACTCACCAAGTGGGCGACCGATCGCAAGCTGGTCTGAGCCCGCTGCCCTGAACCGTGGGGCGGGGGTCAGACCCGCTGACGGCTCCGGATCGCGATGAAACCGCTGATGAACACCATCGAGACGACGACCGAGATGATGTCCCGGACCCAGTCGATGCCCCGGGTGGAGGCCACGCCGAGCGCCGCCGCGATCCAGTAGCCCACCAGCGCGCCAAGGATTCCGAGCACGACGGTCCAGATGATTCCGATGTTCTGCCTGCCCCGCAGGAACAGGCGTGCCAAGGCGCCGAAGATGGCGCCGAGGATGATGAGGCCGATGATGTCGCCGAGCATGTGGTCCTCCTTCGAGTCGGTCCGTGATCGCGGGACGCACGGTCCGTTTTCAGGCTAGGGCGCGGCGGGGTCTCGTGCGGCCGATCGGGGTGCGTTGTGCTCCCGGGAACGGTGGCCGGGGGATGGCCGCGTCGGCCGGGCGCGGGCTCAGACCAACGGGCGCCAGGGGGACAGCAGGGCCTCGGTGAACTTGGCGACCCAGGATCGGCTGCGCCACTGCTCGAGGGTGAGTTCGACGCAGTTGGCGAGGTCGATCTCGAAGATCTCCCCCATCCGCGACGCCACGGCCTCGCTGGTGATCTCGGCGTTGATCTCGTAGTTGCCGAGCAGGCTCAGCCGGTCGAGGTTCGCCGTGCCGATCGTCGACCAGATGCCGTCGATCGTGCCGGTCTTCGCGTGCACCATCGCCCCCTGGTAGAGGAAGATCCGGATGCCGCCGGCCAGCAGCTGATCGTAGAACCCGCGCGACAACCAGTCGGCGAGTACGTGGTTCGACTCTGCCGGGATGATGATCCTCACGTCGACCCCCCGGCGCGCCGCCGCGAACATCGAGGCCAGGAAGTCGTCGTCGGGGGCGAAGTAGGCCTGGGTGATGTGGATGCTCTTCGACGCCCGGTCGATCGCCTCGAGGTACATGTTGCGGATCGGGTAGACCGCCATCCGGGGGGTGTTGCGGTGGATCCGGATGTCGGTGGCCCACTCCCGACCCGAGGAGGGATCCAGCGGGGAGGCGCGGTTGGACCGGTGCCACAGTCCGCGGGGGGTGATGTTCCACTGGTCGATGAAGGCGTTGTCGATCTCGGTGACGATCGGCCCGGTGAATCGGGCGTGGGTGTCACGCCACTTGTCGGCGTACAGGCTCCCGATGTTGTAGCCGCCCAGGAACGCGACGGTGCCGTCGACGATGAGCAGCTTGCGATGGTCGCGCCCGCCGTTGCGGTGGTCGATACGTCCGAGCGGGCCGATGAGGGGGTGCCAGCGGACGCGGATCGCGTCGGAGAACCTGTAGAACGACTGGGGCACCACGAGGTTGGCGAACTGGTCGATGATGAGATGCACCGTGACGCCGCGTGCCGCGGCCCGCTCGACGGCGTCCTTGAACTGCTGGCCGACCTCGTCGCTCTTCCAGATGAACGTCTCGAGCCGCACGCTGGTGGTCGCCTCGTCGATGGCCCTGAGCATCTCGGCGTACAGGTCTTTCCCGAACGTGTAGATCGTCACGGTGTTGTCGCCGGCCTCGGCGGGCAGGGGACCGGACGTCGGGAACCGATGCGGGCGACGATGCTGGCGCCGCGCGTACCCGGCGATGGTCACGCCCACCGCGGCCGCGGCCTCCGCTGCGAGGACGAGGGACGCGACGGGGCCGACCCAGCGTCGTACCTGCAGCATCGCGCCCTGCGGGCGAGGAACCGGGGCCTTGGTCATGCAGGAAATCTAGCCAATCGGACGCCGGCCGTCGCGTTGAGGGCTCTCCGGCTCGTCGGCGCCGGGCGCTCAGGCGTTAGGGTGGGGCTGCGATGAACCAGCCCGACGCCGCCCCGCCCGACCTTTTCGGCGCCTTCGATCCCTCCCCGCAGGCGGTCGCCGCCCCCGGGCCGGGCGAGCCGCGTCCGCACCCCCGGGTGAGTGCCGACGACCTGCTCCAGGGCCTCAACCCGCCGCAACGTGAGGCAGTCACCCATGCAGGCGGTCCGGTGCTGGTCGTGGCCGGGGCCGGATCGGGCAAGACCCGGGTGCTGACCCGCCGCATCGCCTGGCTGGTGTCCCAGCGCCAGGTGCACCCCGGCTCGATCCTGGCCATCACGTTCACCAACAAGGCGGCAGCAGAGATGCGCGCCCGGGTGGTCGACCTCGTGGGGAACAGGGCCCGGCTCATGTGGGTGTCGACCTTCCATTCCGCCTGCGTGCGGATGTTGCGGCAGGACATCGACCGGTTCGGGCTGTCGAAGTCGTTCTCGATCTACGACGACGCCGACGCGAAGCGGCTGATGACGCTGGTTGCCCGCGACCAGCAACTCGACCCGAAGCGGTACCCCGTGCGGGCGCTGATGACGTGGGTGTCGAACTGCAAGAACGAACTCGTCGACTTCGAGTCCGCGCTCGCCCGCGCCGAGTCGACCAATGATCAGGTGTTCGCGGAGGTCTACCGGGACTATCAGCGCCGCCTCCTCGCGGCCAATGCTCTCGACTTCGACGACCTCATCATGACCACCGTGCACCTGTTGCAGGCCTTCCCCGATGTCCGGGAGAGCTATCGGCGCCGGTTCCGGCAGGTGCTCGTCGACGAGTACCAGGACACCAACCACGCTCAGTACGTGCTGATCCGCGAGCTGTGCTCGGCGTCCGGACCGGACACCGGCGACCACCTCACCGAGGGCAGCCGGCTCATCGAGGCTCCCGAACTCATGGTGGTCGGCGACTCCGACCAGTCGATCTACGCCTTCCGCGGCGCCACGATCCGCAACATCCTCGACTTCGAGTCGGACTTCCCGGGTGCCCGCACGGTGCTGCTGGAGCAGAACTACCGCTCCACCCAGAACATTCTCACCGCAGCCAACTCGGTGATCCGGAACAATCCCGGGCGGCCCGAGAAGGCCCTGTGGAGCGACGCCGGAGACGGTCCGCTGATCACCGGCTACGTTGCCGACACCGAGCACGACGAGGCGCAGTTCGCGGCAACCGAGATCGACCGGCTGCACGACGAGGGACTTCTCCGCTACGGCGACGCCGCGGTGTTCTACCGTACGAACGCCCAGTCGCGCGCCTTCGAGGAGGTGTTTATCCGGGTCGGGATGCCCTACAAGGTCGTGGGCGGCGTCCGCTTCTACGAGCGCCGCGAGGTGCGCGACGCCATCTCGTATCTGCGGGCCATCGCCAATCCGGCCGACGACGTGTCGGTGCGGCGCATCCTCAACGTGCCCAAGCGGGGCATCGGAGATCGGGCCGAGGCGGCCATCGAGGCATTGGCGGCGGCCAACCGCATGTCGTTCTCGGATGCGCTCGACCGGGTCGACGAGGCGGGCCTGCCCGCGCGGGGACGCCATCAGGTGGCGGAGTTCGCCGACCTCATGCGCCGGCACCGCGCCATGGTCGCCGAGGGGCGGCCCGCCGACGAGATCCTCACCTCGATCCTGCGGGATTCCGGGTACCTGTCAGAACTCGAACACAGCACCGATCCGCAGGACGAGTCGCGCCACGAGAACCTCGTCGAACTCGTCAGCGTCGCCGCGGAGTTCGTCGCGGCGGCGCACTCGGTCGACCTGGACGCCGAACTGCTCGCCGCCGAGGCGGCCCGTGCCGACGAGGAGAGCGGCACGTCGCTGGTCGCGGGCATGCCCGAACCCGACGACTCACTCGCGGCGTTCCTCGAACGGATCGCGCTGGTGGCCGACTCCGACCAGATCCCCGACCACCACGAGGGCGGGGGGGTGGTTACCCTGATGACGCTGCACACCGCCAAGGGCCTCGAGTTCGACACAGTGTTCCTCACCGGGTTCGAGGACGGCGTGTTCCCGCACATGCGGGCGCTCCTCGACCGCTCCGAGCTGGAGGAGGAACGCCGCCTCGCCTACGTGGGCATCACCCGGGCGCGCCGGCGTCTGTACCTCACCCGGGCCGCCACCCGCACCCAGTGGGGCTCGCCGCAGTACAACCCGCCCAGTCGGTTCGTCGAGGAGATCCCGGCACGGCTGCTCGACTGGCGCCGCACCGACGCCGCGATCAAGTAATGGTCGACGAACTCGGCCACCCGGGACTATCAGACCCGGGCGCGCGTGTCGACGCCCACCTTCGGGTCGTCCGCTCCTCCGTCGCGGGTCGCCTCGGTGGCCGCGGGCGACAGGGTGCTGCACTCGAGCTTCGGCCTGGGCACCGTCGTCTCGGTGTCGGGGACCGGTGACAATGCGAAGGCCGACGTCGATTTCGGATCGACGGGGCTCAAGCGGCTGGCGCTCAGGTACGCGCCGATGGAGAAGCTCTGAGGCAGTCCGGTGGGCGCCGGCGATCCGAGTGCCGGACGCGGGCGGCAGGAATTCCGACCATCCGGCGAGTCGGGGTAGTCTCGACCAGGCTGCCGACAGCAGCGTGACCCGAGCGGGACGTGGTCGTTCCGCCTGCCGTGGGAGTGATGCACTGTGGATCTGTACGAGTACCAGGCGCGCGACCTGTTCGAGGCACACGGTGTTCCGGTGCTTCGCGGGATCGTCGCCACCACGCCGGAAGAGGCCCGAGCCGCCGCCGAGAAGCTCGCCACGTCGATCGTCGTGGTGAAGGCCCAGGTGAAGACCGGTGGGCGCGGCAAGGCCGGGGGCGTGAAGCTCGCCCGCAGTCCCCAGGAGGCCGAGGATCGCGCCCGCGAGATCCTCGGCATGGACATCAAGGGGCACACCGTCCACCGCGTCATGGTGACCGAGGGCGCCGACATCACCGAGGAGTACTACTTCTCGCTGCTGCTCGACCGCACCCACCGTGCCTACCTCGCGATGGCCAGCGTCGAGGGCGGCGTCGAGATCGAAACCCTCGCCGAGGAGCGTCCCGAGGCGCTGCACCGCGTGTCGGTGGACCCCCGGGTGGGCTTCACCCGGGCCAAGGCGGATGAGGTGGTGCACGCCGCCGGCTTCGCCCCCGAGATCGCCGACGAGGTGTCCCGGGTGCTGGTGAAGCTGGGCGAGGTCTACGCCGGCGAGGACGCCACCCTGGTCGAGGTGAACCCGCTGGTGCGCACCGGCGACGGTCGCATCATCGCCCTCGACGGGAAGGTGACCCTCGACGACAACGCGCGCTTCCGGCACCCTGGCCACGCCGACTTCGTCGACAACATGTCGACCGACCCGCTGGAGCGGGAGGCCGCGGACAAGCACCTCAACTACGTCAAGCTCGACGGCAGCGTCGGCATCATCGGCAACGGCGCAGGGCTGGTCATGAGCACGCTCGATGTCGTGGCCCAAGCCGGCGCGGACCTCCCCGGCAGCCCGCGGCCGGCCAACTTCCTCGACATCGGCGGAGGCGCCTCGGCACAGGTGATGGCCAACGGGCTCGGGATCATCCTGAGTGACCCGCAGGTGCGCTCGGTGTTCGTCAACGTGTTCGGCGGCATCACCGCGTGCAACGAGGTCGCCAACGGCATCGTCCACGCCCTGACGATGCTCGGCGACTTGGCCACCAAGCCGATCGTCGTGCGTCTCGACGGCAACGCCGTCACCGTCGGCCGGGAGATCCTGGCCGAAGCGAATCATCCCCTGGTCACCGTGGTCGACACCATGGACGAAGCGGCGCGCAAGGCCGCCGAACTGGCCGCAGCGGCAGAGGAGGCCTGAGCATGTCGATCTTTCTCGATCACCATTCCAAGATCATCGTCCAGGGCATGACGGGGTCCGAGGGGCGCAAGCACACCCAGCGGATGATCATGTCCGGCTCGCGCGTCGTCGGCGGTGTCACCCCGGGCAAGGGTGGGCAGTCGGTGCTGTTCGAGGAGGATCCGGTTCCCGTGTTCAACTCGGTCAAGGGGGCCGTGGCCGAGACCGGTGCGAACGTCTCGGTCGTGTTCGTCCCGGCCGCGCATGCGAAGAAGGCCGTCATCGAGTCGGTCGAGGCCGGCATCGGGCTCATCGTGTGCATCACCGAGGGGATCCCGGTCGCCGACGCCGCCGAGTTCTACTCGCTCACCAAGGGCACCGAGAGCCGCCTCATCGGTCCGAACTGCCCCGGCCTCATCTCTCCCGGACGCTCGAACGCGGGGATCATCCCGGCCAACATCGCCGGGCCCGGACGGATCGGGCTCGTGAGCAAGTCCGGGACGCTCACCTACCAGATGATGTACGAGCTGCGCGAGTTCGGCTTCTCGACGGCCGTGGGCATCGGCGGCGACCCGATCATCGGCACCACGCACATCGACTGCCTCGAGGCGTTCGAGAACGACCCCGGCACCGACGCGATCATCATGATCGGCGAGATCGGTGGGGACGCCGAGGAACGCGCGGCGGAGTACGTCAAGGGTCACGTCACCAAGCCGGTCATCGGCTACGTTGCCGGGTTCACCGCACCCGAGGGCCGCACCATGGGTCACGCGGGGGCCATCGTCTCCGGCTCTTCGGGCACCGCGCGGGCCAAGAAGGCGGCCCTGGAGGCTGCCGGCGTCCACGTGGGCAGCACGCCGAGCGAGACCGCCGCCCTGATGGGCGAGGTGATGAGGTCGCTTCAGGTCTCGTGACGGCGGTTCGGCGCTCGGGCGCACGCCCCCGCACCGTGCGGTGACAGGGGCTGCGCTATCGTCGTCGGGCGCGGTGCCGGGATCCGTTCCCACCGCGCCCCGACCGCACCGGCGGGACAGCATCGAGCAGGGAGTGAGGTCGCCAGTGGCCCGGACGCCGTCAACCTCGCGCCGCCGCCGCGTCGGACTCCGGGTGCTGCGCCGTGATCCGCTGTCGCGTCGCGACCGTCCGCTCGTGCCCTGGGCCCCGGCCGCCCTGATCGGGGGAATGGTGGCGGCCCTGGCCGGCTAC
>DAIESZ010000245.1 GCA_027346035.1 Propionibacteriaceae bacterium | reverse complement strand
ACCCGGCCCGACTACTACGGATGGGGGGCGCACGCGCTGGTCCTGGAGCGTCGGCTCGACATACCCGCGGAGGCATCGGCCTCAGCGCGCCCGACGCCGGACCCGGTGGCCGACAACCCATCGCGATATGACAGTCTGGGTGACCAACGCGGGGGAGGAACTGCATGAACACGTTGGAACAGAATTCGCAGATCTATCTCGACACGGCGGCGGCCGTCGTCGAGCAGGTGTCGCGCATCCCGGTGTCCCGGTACGAGGAGCCGGCTCTCGGCGTGTGGAACGTGCGCCACCTCATCGCCCACACCGGGAGATCGATGCAGACCGTCCTCGACTACGTGCAGCGCCCCGCCGACCGGATCGACCTGGCGACCGCGTCCGACTACTACCACGCGACCCGCCACCTCGCGTCGGCCGAGGGAGCCGCCCAGCGGGCGATCCACGCTGCCGAAGGGCTGCGGGGGGGCGCGGCCCCGGCGATGGCCGACCTGCTCGCCCGCGTCACCGAGGTGCTCGACTCGGTGCAGTCCGACGACCCCGACCAGTCGCGGATCATCATCACCCTTGCCGGCGGCATGCGCCTGTGCACCTACCTCAAGACCCGCATCCTCGAACTCACCGTGCACGCGCTCGACCTGGCCGCGGTCACCGGCGTCCAGGTCGACCTGCCCGCCGACGCGCTGCGGATCACCCTGCAGATCGAGAGCGACGTCGCCGTGCTCGATGGCCGTGGCGGCGAGCTGGTCCTGGCTCTGGGCGGACGCCGGCCCCTCGACCCGGGCTTCTCGATCTTCTGAACCCGGCCCTCGGGACGGGTCAGCGGAGCAGGTTGGGCCCTCCCGTCACGTCGTCGAGGGCCGACACGATCGTGTCAGGAAGCACCCGGTCGTCGACGGCCAGACACTCGTCGAGTTGTCCCAGGGTGCGGGCGCCGAGCACGGGAGCGGTGACGCCGGGCGCGTCGCGCACCCATAGCAGCGCCACCTGCGCCGGGGTGAGCCCGAGTCCGTCAGCGGCGGTGCAGACCGCGTCGACGACGGCGCGGTACTTCGGCTCCAGATAGGGGTCGACGAACCACGACAGATGATCCGATCCGCCCCGTGAGTCGCGGGGGGTGCCCGAGCGGTACTTGCCGGTGAGGACGCCGCGTCCGATCGGCGACCATGGGAATACGCCCATGCCGTGGGCGAGGGCTGCCGGCACCACCTCGAGCTCCACCCGTCGAGCGACCAGCGAGTACTCGACCTGGGTGCTCACGAGGTGCGCGCGTCCGGGGATCGCCTGCTGCCAGGTGGCGGCCCGCGCCGTCTGCCAGCCGACGAAGTTGCTCACCCCGACGTAGCGGGTCATCCCGCTGGTCACCGCATGGTCGAGGGCGGCGAGCGTCTCCTCGAGTGGGGCCGGCCCCCAGGCGTGCACCTGCCACAGGTCCACGTGATCGGTGTGCAGCCGTCGGAGCGAGCCGGCGAGGTCGTCGAGCAGCGCCCCGCGTGAGGTATCGACCACCCGCTGACCCCCACGCAGGCCGAAGCCGCCCTTGGTCGCGATCACCAGGTCGTCGCGGCGCACCTCGGTGTGGATGAGCTTGCCGATGATGCTCTCGGCCGCCCCGTTGCCGTAGGCGGGTGCCGTGTCGATGAGGTTGCCCCCCCAGTCGGCGAACCGGCGCACGAGGTCGCGGGCCGTCGACGGCGACACGTCGGCCCCCCAGGTCATGGTGCCCAGTCCCAGCCGGGACACCGACAGGCCCGACCCGCCGACGCGTCTGATCGCTTGACTCACCCGGGTGAGCTTAGCCAGTGGACGCCCACGGCCGTCGCGGCCGGGCGTCGACGACGACGCCCCTAGGCTGGTTGCATGCCGACCGTCATCCTCGCCCGCCACGGGCGCAGCACCGCCAACACCGAAGGCATCCTGGCCGGACGCCGTCCGGGAGTAGCCCTCGACGACACGGGCACGTCGCAGGCCATGGGGATCGGCGAGCGGCTCCGGGGGATCGGGCTCGCCCTCGCCGTGCATTCGCCGCTGCTGCGCTGCCACCAGACGCTCGACCTGGCGCTCGACTCGTGGGCCGGTTCTCGGCCCCCGGTGCACCCCGACGAGCGGGTCGTCGAGTGCGACTACGGCGCCTGGACCGGCCGTGCGCTGAGCGACCTCGGGCGGGAGGACCTCTGGGCGAGGATCCAGAGCCGTCCCTCGGAGGTGACGTTCCCCGGGGGTGAGTCGATGATCTCGATGCACGAGCGCGTGGTGGGGGCGGTCCGGGCCTGGAACGCGGGCCTGGGGGAGCGTGACGCCTGGCTGCTGGTCGCTCACGCGGATCCGATCAAGGCGATTCTGTCCGATGCCCTCGGCCAGCCGTTCGACCGGTTCCAGCGGATCGGTGTCGACCCCGGGTCGGTGAGTGTCGTGCACTATCCGAGCGGCGACGCCTCACCGTTCGTCGTGACCGTCAACTCGCTGTCCGGGCAGGTGCGCAGCTTCGTCGACCGGTTCACCGGCCCCGCCGGCGGACCCGAACCCGGCGGCGGCGCCGGGCATACCGCCTGACGATCCGACGCCGGGCGCGGGCGGACAACTAGGCTGGGGTCAGCGTCCGCGACCGGTGCAACCCACCGGCATTCGACCCGCCGATCAGCGTCCGCATCGGCCGGTCCCGATGAACCAGCCCAGATGAACCAGCCCAGATGAAGGAGATGTTCCATGGCTCTGGTCCACCGCTACGAGTTCCCCGACAGGTTCGTGGCCGGCACCGTCGGCCGGCCCGGGGAGCGCACATTCTTCGTTCAGGCCCGACAGGGGAGCCGGCTCACCAGTGTCGTCTGCGAGAAGCAGCAGGTGCAGGTTCTCGCCGACCATCTCGAGCGCGTGCTCGACGAACTGGCGCGGCTGAGTGACGGCCTGCTCGAGATTCCCGCCACCCGCAGCACCGCGCGCGACCTCGACCCGCTCGACGCTCCACTCGATGAGGACTTCCGGGCAGGCACGATGACGATCGCTTGGGACGCCGAACTGTCGGCCGTGCAGGTCGAGATGTTCACCGTGGCCGACGACGACGAGGAGGAGGAGCAGGGCGACTTCCCGTTCAGCGGCGAGCGAGCCGACAACGAGTCGTTGTCGGTGATGATCACCCCCGACCAGGCCCGCGACTTCGTCGCCCGCGCCCGCAGTCTCGTGGCCGCCGGGCGTCCCGCGTGCCCGTTCTGCGGCCAGCCGATCAACCCCGAGGGTCACATCTGCCCGCGGTCCAACGGCTACCGGCGTCCGCTGTTCGAATGACCGGGAACCTTGCCGGGGAGACCGACCCCGGCTGGCAGGTGCTGGGGCGTCTCGTCGAGGCGTCGAACGCCACCTTCCTGCTCGCGGACGCCGACGGGCAGCGGTTCGTGTACAAGCCGCGTGCCGGGGAGGCGCCGCTGTGGGACTTCCCCGACGGCAGCCTCGCGAACCGCGAGGTCGCAGCCTACGAGTTGTCACGGGCGAGCGGGTTCGAGGTCGTGCCGCGCACGGTGATGGTCGAGGAGGCGCCACTCGGGCGTGGGGCGCTGCAACGCTTCGTCGACCAACCCGAGCGGGGCGATCTCGTGGCCCTCGTGCCCGCCGACGAGGTTCCCCCCGGCTGGTTCGGGGTGGTCATCGGTGTCGACTCCCACGATCGGGACGTCGCGCTCATCCACGCCGACGACCCGCGACTGCGCCGGCTCGCGCTGTTCGACGTGATCATCAACAACGCCGACCGCAAGGCCGGCCACATCCTGCAGACGCGCGACGATCGGGTGCTCGGCGTCGACCACGGGGTGTCGTTCCACACCGAGCCGAAGCTGCGGACGGTGCTGTGGGGGTGGGCCGGTGATGGGCTGGACGCCGCCGAACTCACCCTCGTCGGGCGCGCCGTCGACGCGGTCGATGCCGGTGTGCTCGACCCGTGGCTCGCGGCCGAGGAGGTCGCCGCGACCCGCGAGCGGGCGACCGCACTGCTGGCCGCGCGGGCCCTTCCCGAACCAGGGGAGCGCTGGCCGGTCATCCCCTGGCCTCCGGTCTGACCCGGCGTCCGGACGACGATCAGGCGTTCCAGCGCACGATCGCGGGCGATTCCTTCTCGTGGCCGAGCACGCACACGGCGCCGGTCTCCAGGGGGAAGCTCTGGCCGCGGGCGATGTCGATGCCGAGCCAGCACAGCGCGAGCACCCGTGAACTGTGCCCGTGGCCGAAGCAGATCGCCCGCTCGACCCCCGACGCCTGCACGCGGCGTACCACCTCGGTGAGCCGGTTGATGATCTGGGTCCGGGTCTCGCCCCCGGGCAGCGGATGCGTCCAGATGCGCCAGCCGGGCACGTCGCCGCGGATCTCCTTGCTCGTGCGCCCCTCGTAGTCGCCGTAGTGCCACTCGGCGAGCCGCTCGTCGATCTCCGGGCTGAAGCCGGCCAGCTCGGCGGTGCTGCGGGCGCGCAGCCGGGGGCTGGACAGGACCAGCCCGAAGTCGTCGGGGGTGAGCCCGATGTCGGCGAGTTTGACGCGCACCCGGCGGGCCTGGTCCTCGCCCTCGGGCAGCAGGGGCAGGTCGGTCACCGACGTGTGCCGGCCCGAGCGGCTCCACTCGGTGGCACCGTGGCGGACGAGGAAGAGCTCTGTCATGGCTGCACCCTAGGGCGATCGCACCTCCCGCCGCCGAATCCGCCGTCATGTGGCCGTTCGATCGCGGTGATGCCTCCCGACTAGGATCGCCGGGTGAGCCCGAGGATCCCCCTGCCCATGACCCTGCGAGGACGGTTCGTCGAGCTGGAACCGCTGCACGAGGGGCACCTCGGTCCTCTCACCGCGGCACTGCACCATCCGGAGGTCTTCGCCGGCGGCTGGGGTGGCGGGCCGGCGGCCTACGACCCCCACCCGGGCCGGTTCGCCGACCTCCTGCGGGGCTACCTCGGCGCCGAGCGTCCGTTCGCGGTCCGTCTCGTGGCCGGTCCCGACGCCGGGACCGTGGTGGGCACCACTTCGCTCGGGGAATGGGAGCCCGCCCACGAGCGCACTCACCTCGGCTGGACCGCCTACGACCCGCGGGTGTGGGGAAGCGGCGTGAACACCGAGTGCAAACTGCTCCTGCTCGCGCACGTGTTCGACCACGGGTGGGGCCGGGTGCGGATCCAGGCCGACGTGCTCAACGCCCGCTCGATTGCCGCCATCGCCCGGATCGGGGCCTTCCGCGAGGGCGTCACGCGCCGCGACAAGCGTCGCGCCGATGGAACATGGCGGGACGCCGTGGTGTTCTCAGTCATTGCCGACGACTGGCCGGACGTCCGCGACCGGCTCCGCGCGCGGGTGGACGCCGCGCGACCCCCGCGACTCGGCCAGCCGGCGTCCACCACACACGAGGAGTCACGATGAGGTCATGGGACGCCCCCGAGGTCCCCGCGCTGGGATACCGCTCGTCCGGGGTCGATGAGTCGCTGCGGCTCCACGACACGGCGACCGGCGACCTGCGACCGGCGGGCCCCCGCGAGGGCACCGCCCGCATCTACGTGTGCGGCATCACCCCCTACGACGCCACCCACCTGGGTCACGCCTTCACTTACCTGGCGTTCGACCTGGTCAACCGGCAGTGGCGTGATCTCGGTCTCAGCGTGCGGTTCGCCCAGAACGTCACCGACGTCGACGAGCCGCTGCTGGAGCGGGCCCAGCAGACCGGTCGCGACTGGAGGGAACTGGCCGCCGAGCAGATCGACCTGTTCCGCGAGGACATGCGAGCCCTGCGGATCATCCCGCCGGAGTACTACATCGGCGCGGTCGAGAGCGTGGGCGGGGTGGCAGATCTCGTCGACACCATGCGCGCCGGGGGCGCGGTCTACCAGATCGACGATCCCGACCACCCGGACTGGTACTTCAGCTCCACGCGGACCCCCGGCTTCGGGAATCTGTCGCACCTCGACCCCTCGACCATGCGGCGGCTGTTCGGTGAGAACGGCGGCGACCCCGATCGTCCGGGCAAGCGCGACCCGCTCGACTGTCTCGTGTGGCGGCTGGAGCGCCCGGGAGAGCCCTCGTGGGATTCCCGGCTCGGGCGTGGACGTCCCGGGTGGCACATCGAGTGCACCGCGATCGCCCTCACCTATCTCGGCCCCACGATCGACGTGCAGGGTGGCGGCTCCGACCTCGTCTTCCCGCACCACGAGATGTGCGCCGCGGAGGGGTTCGCCGCGACCCACCAGCCGTTCGCGGGGTGCTTCGTGCACACGGGCATGGTCGGCCTCGACGGTCAGAAGATGAGCAAGTCCCTCGGCAACCTCGAGTTCGTCTCGCGGCTGCGGGCCCAGGGGGCCGACCCGATGGCGGTGCGGCTGGCGCTGATCGCCCACCATTACCGCGAGAGCTGGGAATGGACGCCCGGACAGCTGGACGCCGCCACCTCACGGCTCGCCGCCTGGCGTGCGGGGGTGGGGGCGGCGGGTGCCGTCGCGGCCGAACCGGTGATCGACCGCGTCCGGGCGGCCCTGCGCGATGACCTCGACACGGTCTCGGCGATCGCCGAGCTCGACGCGTGGGCCGCGGCGTCCCGGTCGTCGGACCGGCACGATCCCGAGCCGGCGTCGCTGATCACCGGCACGGTCGACGCGCTGCTCGGCATCCGGCTGTAGCCACGGCTCCCGTCCGCCGGTGTACGACAAGGGCGTTCCGGCGTACGACCCGGTCACCGAGGCCGGCCCGGTCGTACGCCGCCGGCCCGGTCGTACGCCACCCGGCCGGGGCCCCGGGGGTTCCCCGGTTCACGGCCGGCGCACCCGCTCCGGGGTGTTCGCCCGCACGAGCGATGAGGGGGACGCCGTGCGGGTGACGGTAGGCTCTGCCCGGTGAGCAAGAGCTTCGAAGACCTGTTCGCCGAACTCGGTGAGATCGCCCGCAGCCGGCCCGACGGCTCCGGAACCGTTGCGCGACTCGACGCCGGCGTCCACGCCATCGGCAAGAAGATCGTCGAGGAGGCCGCCGAGGTGTGGATGGCGGCCGAGCACGAGACGCGTGACGACGCCGCCCTCGAGATCAGCCAGTTGCTCTACCACCTGCAGGTGCTGATGGTCTCGCTCGACCTCAGCCTCGACGACGTGTACCGGCATCTGTGAGCGGCCCTCACCGCCACGCTCACCCGACACCCGAAACGGATCCAGTCATGGCACCTGATCGCACGCCGCTCAAGGTCGCGGTCCCCAACAAGGGATCCCTCGCCGACCACGCCACCACCATGCTCCGCGAGGCGGGGTACCGCCAGCGCAGTGACCTCAAGGATCTCGTCCTCTACGACGAGGCCAACGGGGTCGAGTTCTACTACCTGCGTCCCCGCGACATCGCGGTCTACGTGGGAGAGGGCACCCTCGATCTCGGTCTCACCGGTCGCGACATGCTCATCGACTCGGGCGCCAACGCCGACGAGGTCATGGCCCTCGGGTTCGGGGCCACGCGATTCCGCTTCGCCGCGCCCGGTGGGGGGTCGATGACCCTGTCCGACCTCGACGGACGCCGGATCGCCACGTCCTATCCCGGGCTGCTGCAGGGCTATCTCGCCGCGCACGGGGTGACGGCCCGGCTCATCAAGCTCGACGGCGCGGTCGAGTCGTCGATCCGGCTCGGGGTCGCCGACGCGATCGCCGACGTCGTCGAGACCGGCACGACGTTGCGCCGTGCGGGGCTCGAACTGTTCGGCGAGCCGATCCTGGAATCCGAGGGCATCCTCATCCAGCGCCGCGGCGGCGACGACATGCCCGGCCTCGGGCAGCTCCGGCACCGCCTCGACGGCGTCCTCGTGGCCCGCAACTACGTGATGATCGACTACGACGTGCACGAGTCGAACCTCGAGGCCACCACCCGGCTCACTCCCGGGCTCGAGGGCCCCACCGTGTCGGGCCTCGCCAAGCAGGGGTGGCACGCGGTGCGGGCGATGGTGCCACGGCGCAGCGCCCAGCAGCTCATGGACGACCTGTGGGAGGCCGGCGCGCGGGCCATCCTCGTCACCGACATCGCCGCCTGCCGCCTCTGACCCCGAGCATCCGGTCGTCCGGCGCCCGCCGGACGCCGACCACTGGAGGAAGACCCATGATGTGGAGTACCCGATGAGCGCCGCTCCCGAGACGCTGACGCTGCGCTCGTTGCCGGTCCTGATCACCGGCTCGATCCTGTCGGTGATCCTCGTCGGCGGATCCGCCGGGTTGTGGATGGCGATGGGCCCGTTGGCCCAGTCGGAGTGGACCTGGCCGCAGATTCTGACGATCGTGTTCTTCCTGGTCGTCATCGTCGCGGTGATCATGGGCATCGGGCTCAGCAAGGTGAGCGTGGGCCCCGACGGGGTCACCATCCGCAACGCGGTCATGGTGAACCACTACGCCTGGGATCAGGTCGACGACTTCGTGATGGCCCCGGGCGACTCGTGGGTGCACCTGCAGTTGGTCGACGATGAGGAGGACGGCGCCGCGCACATGGTGCTGGCCGTCCAACGGGCCGAGGGCGACCGGGCCGAGGAGCACCTCGCCCAGTTGCGGGCGATGGTGCGACGCTACAAGCAGCCCTGACCCGGCAGAACTCCGGCGCCGGCGCCTCCGTGTCCGCTCAGCGCGGCACGGCGAGCCAGCCGAACTCGCCCGGGGTGAGTTCCACCAGACGGCGTCCGGCCGCAAGGTGTTCGAGCAGGTCGGGACCGATCTCGAGCGGCGACGGGCCGGCCACGTCGATCACCAGGACGTCCGACCCGGCCTCGGCGACGGTCGCGGCCACGTCGTCGAGGGTCCCGGGCACGGGGCGTGCGTCGCGGTTCCACGCGGTGACGGCGTCCAGCCCGGTGAACGCCAGCAGGGCCAACCGACCGTCGGCGCCGCGCAGGCTGACGGTGGCCATCTCCGCGTGCCGGGCGGGATCGGGGCCGTCGCCGGCGTCGTCACCGCCGGCGATGATCGGCAGCAGCAGTCGGCTGGCACAGAGCGCGGCGACCGCGCGCAGGTAGCTTTCGGCATCGCGGACGCCGGCCAGAGCCGCCCGCACGGACGTGTCGGGGTCGCCGTGGTCGTCGGCCCAGCGGCGTCCGACATCGGCGAGGGGGCGCGGGGTGTCGTTCACGGCGTCTCCCTCGGTGCTTGGTGCAGGTGTGGCACAGTGGGGCGCATGAGCGACCAGTTGATCGTCGTCCTGGGGGCCATCGGCCTCATCGTAGTGGTGCTCGCCGTCACGGCGATCCGGTGGGGACGCAGCCGCAGCGTCCGCGCCCTGCTCCACGGGATCGGGCTGGCCCTCATCATCGGGGCCCTGTGGATCGTCGGATTCCTCGATCTCGTGCTCACCTGGGTCCGTGCCACGGTTCACTGGGTGCGTCACAAGCCCTTCGACACGGTGCGGCTGGTCGGGGCCTGCGTCGGTGCTGCGGGCCTGCTCGTCGTGATCATCGGCAGTGCCATCAGCCCGGTGTCGCGGGCCGAGGCCAGGCAGCGCCGCCTCGGCCGCCG
>DAIESZ010000243.1 GCA_027346035.1 Propionibacteriaceae bacterium | reverse complement strand
GGCCGAGCAGCTTCTCCGCTCCGCGCTGGGAGACGCCGCCGAGGTCACCAGCCGCGGCACCCGGGCCTGGCCTGGCCAGCCATTCTCGCCGGAGATGGCAGCCCTGCTGCTCGAGCGGACGGGAATCGACGCCAGAACACCAGGGGCGGTGCGACTCACGGCCGCCGACGTGCGCGCCGCCGACCTCGTCCTCGGCATGGAGCGCGCCCACCGGGCCGCCGCGGTCCGGTTGCACCCCGCCGCCGTCCGTCGGGTCTTCACCCTCACCGAGTTCGCCCGCCTCGTGTCGGAGACCCAGCCCCCGTCCGCTGGCGGAGGGGCCGAGGCGCTGGCGGCCCTGGTCTCGCGGGCGCACCGGGGACGCCGGCCCGTCCCGGCCGAGTTCGACGACATCGTCGACCCGATCGGACAGCCGCAGGCGGTCTACGAGGCGGTGTTCGACCAGATCGACGGGGCCGTCCGCCGGGTCGCCCGCGTCATCGGCCCGGCCGGCTGACCGTCTCGAGCAGTCCCAGAGAGGCCAGCCGCGCGACAAAGTCTGCGACGTCCCCGTCCACGGCGTCGGGGTGGACACCGGCGCGCGCGGCCACCAGAAGGACCAGGTCTGCCCGCCCCGCGGCCGCCTCCGTTGAGGTCGGCAGTTCCTCCCAGATCACTGCGGCCGATCCCTCGAGGCAGTGGATGGGACCGTCGGGAAGGTGGGCCACGTACCACCTGCCCTCGTCCTCGACCGCCGCAACGTCGCGGTGCCGCCGATAGCACTCGTCAGGCATCGGGCCTCCTCATCCGTGCCCACTCCTCGCGGACGCCGCGGGCGGGCCGGGCGAAGAACTCCCGGACCAGCTCGCTGCGGGTGGGAGGCCTCCCCCACAGGTTCTCGAGGTGCTCGACGTTGACGAGCGGCATGAGCACGACGAGGCGCACCTTGTCGACAAGGGTCTCGGCCGCGTGTACCCGGGCGCGCCACTCCTCGAGCCGGGTGCCCCCCTCGGACTCCACCTTCCACAGCCGGTAGGCGGGGTCGTCGCGGTGGTCCTCGATCCGTCCGAACGCGACGTCGAAGCCCAGTTGCGCACCCAGTTCCTCGGCCCGCGCGCGCACCTCGTTCTGCTCGCCGGGCGTGGCCTCGTACCACACCCGTTCGAGGTCTCGTCTCCCTCTGGGGCTCGGGTGCGACCGCCCCACGTGCAGGATGACGATGAGCCGCTGGGTGGCCAGGTCGGGCACCGGACAGGGGAAGCCGCCGATGACCGCGCGGGTGCGCCGCTCCCACATCCGCCCGAAGCTGCCCTGGGAAATGCCCGGGTTGAGCCGGTGCAGGTCGAGGTAGCCCCAGACGGGGTGTAGCAGGGTGAGCGAGTGCGAGAACGCGGAGCCGGTCTCGAACCCGATGACCCGGCGCCAACCGGCGTCCGTGAACGCCCGGGCGGCGCGGCGCACGTGGTCGGGCCGCACCAGGACGTCGACGTCGGTGCTCGACCTGCCCTCGCGCAGTGTGGGATCGAGGGCGTACCCCTTGATGTGCAGCAGGTCGATGCCGTTGCGCGCCGCGACCCACTGGACGGCGGCGTGCGCCAGTTGCAGTCGCACCGCCATCGACACGGGAGCCTGCTGTTCCGCGGTCACTGCCGCATTATTGCGCCCGGACGCAACCACCACCGGACTCACGGCACTCCGGTATATCGTTCGCTCGGGGGGTGACGATGAGCCAGGCGACGTTGCCGGTGGTCCTGCTCCTCGTCGGCGTGCTCGTGTGGTCCGGGGTGGGAAAGCTGCGCTCGGCGCGCCCCGACGCGGGATTCGACGCCCTGCAGGTGCCGTCGCCACTCGCCTCGCGCCCCATCCGCACGGGCCTGCCGTGGTTAGAACTCGTGCTGGCGGTCCTGCTCGTCGTCACCACCGGGGGCGCCGCGCACATCGTGGGCGCCCTGGTCACGCTGCTGTTCGTCGCCTACCTGTGGCTCATCGCGCGCAGCCTGGCCGCCCGGGCCGAGGTGAGCTGCAACTGCTTCGGCTCCTCGGCGGTGATCGTCAACCGGTGGACGCTGGTCCGCAACATCCTGCTGGTGGTCGCGGCCGGGTTCGTCCTCGCCCGAGGGGAGACGGGACACCGATCCCCACTCGGCGAGTTGGTGGCGCTCGGCGGGGCGGGGTGGGCCACCCTGATCGGTGCCCTCGCGGTCGCCGGTGTCGTCGGGGTCATCGTGCGCGCCGAACGTCCTCAGGAGCCACCCGTCACAAGCGGCCCTTCCGCGCCCCCTGAGATGAGTGGCGACGACCCCGACTACGAAAGGCGCCCCACCCCGTGGGTGGCGCTCGAGTCCCTCGATGGCACATTCCGACTCCTCCGCGACCTCACCTCCGCCTCGGCCCAGCTCGTGCTGTTCTTGTCTCCCTCCTGCCAGTCGTGCCGTGCCGTCTGGCCGCTCGTCCCCGAGTGGGCCGGGCAGCTCTCACCGGTCGGCGTTCTGGTCGCGGCGCGAGACCGCGCGAGTGCTGAGAGCATGCCCAGCCACCTGACCGAGTACGTCTGGATCGACCACCAGTGGGCGATGCTCAAGGCCGTGGGCGGCTATGGGACGCCGTCCGCGGTGCTGCTCGGGGCCGACGGCCTGTTGGCCGGCGGGCCAGTGGGAGGGGCGGAGGAGATCCACGTATTCGTCCGGGAAATCACTGACCAATTACAGGAGGAGGGCAGCCTCCCCTCTACCCCGGATGCCTCTTCCGACAAGGAGTGATCCCCCTGCTCGAGAGCGGGAGGATCACTACCACCGGCCTGGCGATCGGCACTACGTGCCGCAGACACCACCGCAGTCGGGCGGCGTCTGAGTGAAGGTGATCTGCGTGGTCGCCGTGTATGTGGCGTCACCGGTCGAACTGCCCGGCGGCTGGTGAACGACGTAGACGAAGGTCACGAGGAAGGTCCCGGTGGTGTTGGCGCTGTTGGTGCCGTCGTACACGATGTTGAACGTGAGGCACTGGCCGCTTTGCACGGTGAACGACGACCCCGTCAGGAGCGTGCCGTCCCCGGTGTAGAGGGCCGCGAACGGCAGGTTGCTCGACCCGAACGAAGCGGGATAGTCGACGGAGACGGTGGTGATGTCGGCCGGGTTGGAGTTGGTGTTGCAGAACTGCACTTGCGCCCGGTAATCCTGCTTGCACCCGCCCACACTCCCGCCGGGATACTTGCAGACCCCGAGGATCGTCCCGGTGATGTCCAGCGGCGACGTGGCGAAGGCCGGCAGGGCCTGGGCGGCGACGACCACCGGCACCGACCATGCCACTCCCTGAACGATCGTGCGGCGCTTGATACCGGGCCCCCGCCCGGCCTGTTGAGTACTCACAGTGTTGCTCCCCCGTTTCCCTGTGAAGTTGGACCCATGGCGCAGCTGGTGCGCGGCCATAAGCCATTAACTCACGAAGGCGACACCCGCGCAATGAAATCTGCAGAGGATGACAACACCGTGAGGGGGACGCCGCGGCGTCCCCCTCACGTCATTTAAATCGGTCAGATTGCGTGACCCGGCTCGACGAGCGTGTGCACGCGCATCGAGTTGGTGTTTCCGGAGACCCCCATCGGGGAGCCGGAGACGACGACGATCTTGTCGCCGAGCCGGGCCAGTTGGTTCTCGAGCAGGTAGTCGTTGACCCACTGCACCATGTTGTCCTTGTCGGTGAACTCCCCCGTGAGCACCGA
>DAIESZ010000242.1 GCA_027346035.1 Propionibacteriaceae bacterium | reverse complement strand
ATGGGGCACGCGGACGAGGGTGCCCGACTCGTCGGAACACGCCTCGAGCAGCTTGCCGAGCAGGGCCTGGGTACCGATGACGTGGGTGCGGAACGCCTCGTCGATCGGCGGGTCGAAGGAGACGTCGCCGGCGCTGTGGATCAGCACGTCGATGTCGCGGGGCAGGTCGGGCACGTTCGGCAGGTCGCCCTCGATGACCAGGATCCGCTGGTCGACGAGCGCCTCGGCCCCCCCGGCCTCCTGCCGCAGCGTCCTGAAGATCTGCTTGCCGACGAGTTTGATCACCCGCTCGCGCGCGGACACCGACCCCTTGGGCCGCACGAGGACGCCGGCCCGCGTGCGGGGCAGGCTGGTGAGCACCTTCCAGAGGATCTGCTCGCCGATGAAGCCGGTGACGCCGGTCATCACGACGAGCTTGTCGGCGAGCAGATCCTCGAGGCGTCCGGTGAGGAGCGGCGGCGTGTGGGTGGCCGCCGCCTCACCGAAGCTGGCCCGCGGGTTCGCCACGCCCAGGGCGCTGGCCCGGCTCGAGTCGACGGTGGCCATCAGCGGGCTCCCGCCTGCGGGCGGGCGCCCCGCGCCACGACGAGGGCGTCGGGGAGGGTGAAGTTGCCGACGTAGAGCGCGGTGCCGATGATCGCGCCCTCGACCCCCTGCGGGACCATGGCGTACAGCACCTCGAGGTCGCCGAGGGAGGAGATGCCACCGGAGGCGACGACCGCCGCATCCGTGGCGGCGCACACGTCGGCGAGCAGCCCGGTGTTGGGCCCGGTGAGCATGCCGTCGCTGGAGACGTCGGTGACCACGTAACGCCGGCACCCTGCGTCGTTGAGTCGCCCGATCGTCTCGTGCAGGTCGCCGCCCTCCCGGGTCCACCCGCGGGCCGCCAGCCGGGACCCCCGGACGTCGAGGCCGATCGCCACCTGGTCGCCGAACTCGGCGATCACGCGTTCGCACCACGCGGGGTTCTCGAGGGCGGCGGTGCCGATGTTGACCCGCCGCGCCCCGGCGTCGAGGGCACGGGCGAGGCTCGCGTCGTCGCGGATGCCACCGGACAATTCGACGTTGATGCCCATGCGGGACACGATCCTGGCGGTGATGTCGGCGTTCGAGCCGCGTCCGAAGGCCGCATCGAGATCCACGAGGTGGATCCACTCGGCGCCGAGCCGCTGCCAACGCTCGGCCGCTTCGAGCGGGTCCCCGAACACCTTCTCGGAGCCGGCCACCCCCTGGACGAGTTGGACGGCACGCCCGCCCTGCACGTCGACTGCCGGAAGCAGCACGAGCGGGGGATGGGGGTTCTCCACCGGAGCATGGGGAAGCGGGGTGCGCGCGGTTTCCACGGTGGAACCTTACCGAACCGGACGCGGGGCGCGCCCGATCGGTGGCGAGGCGGTCAGGCCCGCGCCGAGCCCACCCAGTTGCGCAGCAGCCGCGCACCCGCGGCGCCGGACTTCTCGGGGTGGAACTGGGTGGAGGTGATCTGGTCGCGTTCGACCGCGGCCAGGAAGCGATCGCCGCCGTGCTCGCACCAGGCCAGTGCCGCCCCCGGGACGGGGGTGTGGACCCCGTAGCTGTGGACGAAGTAGAACCGCTCGGAGGCGACGCCGGCGAAGGCGCGCGACGCGGCGTCCGCCTCGACGACGTTCCAGCCCATGTGCGGGAGCCGGGCGGCCGTGAGCAGTTCCACCGTGCCGGGAAAGATCCCGAGGCCCGGCGTGTCGAGACCGTGTTCGACGCCGCGCTCGAACAGCACCTGGTGACCGACGCAGATGCCGAGCAGCGGGCGTCCGGTGTCGAGCCAGCCCTCGACGATGTCATCACCGCCGACGGCCCGCAGGCCGTCCATGCACGCCCGGAAGGCACCGACGCCGGGGACCACCAGCGCGTCGCACCGGCGCAGCGGACCCGCCTCGGAGCTCAGCACGACCTCCGCACCCGCCTCGGCCAGTGCCCGGCAGGCGGAGTGGAGGTTCCCCGAACCGTAGTCGAGCACCCCGACCCGCGGCCGGGCCGGGGCGGTGCCGGTCGAGGTCACAGGCTGCCCTTCGTGCTCGGCACGACCCCGCGGAGCCGCTCGTCGGGTGCGACCGCGGTGCGCAGGGCCCTGGCCAGGGCCTTGTACTGGGCCTCGGCGATGTGGTGCGGGTCGCGTCCGGCCAGCACGGTGAGGTGCACGCACAGGCCCGCGTTGAACGCGAGCGACTCGACGACGTGGCGGGTCATGGACCCGGCGTAGGGGACCCCGCTGCCGCCGATCAGCGCGGTGACCTGCGACGCGGGCTCACCCGAGCACACGACGTAGGGCCGACCGGCGACGTCGACCACGCACTGCGCAAGCGCCTCGTCGAGGGGAACCACCGCGTCCCCGAACCGGGTGATCCCGCGCTTGTCGCCGAGGGCCTGCCGCAGCGCCAGCCCGATGCCGATGGCGGTGTCCTCGATGCTGTGGTGACCATCGATGTGGACGTCGCCGATGGTCTCGACCCGCAGGTCGATGGCCGAGTGGCGCGACAGGGCGGTGAGCATGTGGTCGTAGAAGCCCACACCGGTGCTGATCGAACTCTCCCCCGTGCCGTCGAGGTCGAGACTCACCCGCACCCGGGATTCGCTGGTGTCGCGCTCGATGCTCGCGCTACGACTCATGGTGGGGTCCTTTCATCAGGTCGGCGACCGGTTGCACCTGCAGCAGGGCCTCCCGGAAGGTCTGCATCTCGTCAGGCGTCCCGAACGACACCCGCAGGTAGCCCTCCGGTCCGGTCTCCCGGACGAGCACGCCCCGGTCGAGCAGGCCCTGCCATACGGCGTGGCGGTCGGTGAAGCGCCCGAACAGGCAGAAGTTGGCGGCGCTCGGGACGACGTCGAAACCACGCAGGCGCAGCCACTCCTGCACCGCCCGCCCGGTGGCTCGCAGTTCGTCGACCCGACCGAGCATCTCGGGCGCATGGGCCAGCGCGACCCGCGCGAGCGCCTGCGTCTGCGCCGACAGGTGGTACGGCAGGCGGACGATCCGGCAGGCGTCGACGATCGCCGGCGTCGCCGCCAGATAGCCGAGCCGCCCGCCGGCGAACGCGAAGGCCTTGCTCATGGTGCGCGACACCACCAGCCGTGGGAACCGCGCGAGCAGCGCGAGCGCGGAATCGTCGGGGAACTCGGTGAACTCCTGGTAGGCCTCGTCCACCACGACGATGATGCCCGGGTTGCGCTCGCAGATCTCCTCGATGACCGCCACCGGCGTCGTCGTGCCGGTGGGGTTGTTCGGGGTCGTGATCAGCACCACCGTGGGCCGGTGCTCCTCGACGGCGGCGCTGACCAGATCGGCGTCCAGGGTGTGGTCGGGATGCCGGGGTACGGTCACGTAGCGGGTGTGGGTGTTGCGGGCGTACTCGGGGTACATCGAGTAGGTGGGCGTGAACGTGAGCACGGTGCGTCCGGGCCCGCCGAACGCCCCGAGCAGGTGGGTCATCACCTCGTTCGACCCGTTCGCAGCCCAGACGTTCTCGGGTCCGAGGCCGAATCCCAGGTAGGCGGCCAAGTCGCGGCGCAGCTCCCACGCTTCCCTGTCGGGGTAGCGGTTGAGGCCGGTGACCGACGCCAGCAGGTCGCGCGCCATCTGCTCGCGCACGGCCCGCGACGGCGGATAGGGGTTCTCGTTGACGTTGAGCCGCACGGGGACGTCCAGTTGCGGCGCGCCGTAGGGTTCCTCCCCCACCAGTTCGGGCCGCAACGGCAGATCTGACAGGCCGATCATGATGCCGCCCCGCCGGCGGCCAGTCGGATCGAGATCGCGTCGCGGTGAGCCTGCAGCCGTTCGGCCGTCGCGAAGGCCTCGACACCCGGGCCGACCTCGGCCAGCGCCGCACGCGAGTAGTCGATGACGTGCACGGCGCGCATGAAACTGCGCACGCTGAGACCGGACGAGTGCCGTGCCGCTCCGGCCGTGGGCAGCACGTGGGTGGACCCGGCGGAGTAGTCGCCGAGCGATACCGGCGCCCACGGCCCGACGAACACGGCGCCGGCGTTGCGGACGCGGGCGGCCACCGCGGCGGCGTCACGGGTCTGGATCTCGAGGTGCTCGGCCGCGTACGCATTGACGACGTCGAGCCCCTGCTCGATGTCGCGCACCAGCACGATCGCCGACTGGGGTCCGGTGAGGGCCGTGCGCACCCGGTCGACGTACATCGTCGCGCCCACCTGGCGTTCGACCTCGGCGTCGACGGCCGCAGCCAGGCGGGCCGAATCGGTGACCAGCACCGAGGCCGCCATCGGATCGTGCTCGGCCTGCGAGACGAGGTCGGCGGCGACGAACGCCGGGTCGGCGGAGTCGTCGGCGAGGACGGCGATCTCGGTGGGACCGGCCTCGGAGTCGATCCCGACCAGTCCGCGCAACGCCCGCTTGGCGGCAACCACGTAGATGTTGCCGGGACCGGTGACCAGGTCGACCGGCTCGCACAGGCCCTCCACGCCGTGGGCGAACATGGCGATCGCCTGGGCGCCGCCCACGGCGTACACCTCGTCGACGCCGAGCAGGTCACACAGCGCAAGGATGTTCGGGTGCGGGAGCCCACCGAACTCGGCCTGGGGCGGTGACGCGACCGCGATCGACGACACGCCGGCCTCCTGGGCCGGGACGACATTCATGATCACCGACGAGGCGAGCGGCGCGAGACCACCCGGCACGTACAACCCGACCCGTCCCACCGGCAGGATCCGGGTGAGCACCCGCGCGCCGTCGGCGACCTCGACGGAGGTCTCGGCCGGTTCGGCCTCCCCTTCGCGGCACACGCGACGGCGGCGGCGGATCGACTCCATGAACGCCTCACGCAACCCCGGATCGAGCTCTGCGGCGCAGCGGGCCAGATCGGCCGCATCGACCCGCAGGCGCTCGGGGACGACGTGGTCGAACCGTTCCGAGAACCGGCGCAGCGCGGTCTCGCCCTCCTCTGCGACGGCACGGCAGATCGGCCGGACGACCTCGACCGCATGCTCGACGTCGAACTCGGCGCGCGGAAGGGCGGCCCGGTAGGACGTGGCGGTGGTCATGGCGGTGAGGTCGAGCGTCTTCAACACGCTGCGAGTCTACAAACCCGGGGCCCCGGGCCTCGACGTGGCGGGCGCCGTGGGCGTGCCCCGCCCTCGGCGTGGCGTCCGGGGCACCGCGTGGTTGGATGGGCCGGTGACTGCTCTGGAGGCCTTCGTCGGGGTCGGGACGCTCGTCAACGTGGCGACGATCATCGCCGGTTCCCTCATCGGGTTGGCGGTCGGCGGACGCCTCGGCGTCCAGACCCGCTCGACGATCACCGATGTGCTGGGTCTCATCACGGCGGTGATCGCCGGCCTGTCTATCATCCCGGTGACCCATCCCGCGCTCAACGCGGCCGTCGGCCATCAGGCCGGTTTCACCGTGATTCTGCTCGCTTTGTTGATCGGCGCGATCATCGGGTCGGGACTGCACATCGAGGACCGGCTCAACGGGCTCGGCGACACCGCCAAGCGGTACTTCACCCGGGATTCCGGTGACCGCCGGTTCGTCGACGGCTTCGTCACGGCCACCCTGGTGTTCTGCGTGGGGCCGCTCGCGATCCTCGGGTCGCTGTCCGACGGCCTCGGCCGGGGCGCCGACCAGCTGTACGTCAAGGCGATCCTCGACGGGTTCTCCGCGATCGCGTTCGCCAGCGCCCTCGGCGGCGGGGTCCTGCTGTCCGCCGTGGCGGTGGCCGTCTACCAGGGAACCCTCACCCTGCTCGGGCGGCTGCTCGGGACCGTGCTGACGACCGCGGAGATCGACGCGCTCACGGTCACCGGCGGCATCATCCTGCTCGGGTTGTCGATCCGGCTCATCGGGATCAAGCAGATCCGCGTCGCCGACCTGCTGCCGGCCCTGGTGCTCGCCCCGGTGCTGGTCGCCGTCGCGGGTGCGCTGTGAGCCCGGGTCGGGAATCCGGGAGCGCCACCCCGGCGGTCGCGCAGCTGACCCGGGCCGGCGTCGGGTTCACGCTGCACGCCTACGAGCATGACCCGACCGAGACGCACTTCGGCCGGGAGGCGTCCACGGCCCTGGGGGTGGCCCCGGAGCGCCTGTTCAAGACCCTCATCGTGTCCTTGCAGGGTGCCCGGTCACCGCTGGCCTGCGCGGTGGTGCCGGTCTCGGCACAACTCGACCTGCGCGCGCTGGCCCAGGTCGCCGGGGCGAAGAAGGCCGCCCTCGCCGAGGCGGCCCTCGCCGAACGCAGCACCGGCTACATCCTCGGCGGCATCTCACCACTCGGCCAGAATCGGCGGCTTCCCACCTGGATCGACGCGTCGGCCGCCCTGTGGCCCACGGTCTTCGTCTCGGCCGGACGCCGCGGGCTGCAGGTGGAGCTGACCCCCGATGACCTGGCACGGGCCGCCGCGGCCGGCACGGCCGCGATCGCCCGCCGCTGACCCGGCCGGCGGATCCGGCTCACGCGCCGGTACGACCGGGCTCCCGGGTGATCGGCACGTCCGGCTCGGGCTCGTCGGGCTCGGGCTCGGGGTCCGCCGACGGCTCGTCGATGTGGCCCGCGTCGATCCACGGGGACGGGCTGCGTCGCAGCAGCCGCCGCCGCACCGGCACCCACGGATGGTGCGAGCCGGGATCGTCCTCGTCACGGCCCAGCGCGGAGAACAGCAGCACCGGCAGGACGGCGAACAGCAGCCAGATCAGCACGCTGCTGTGCGACCTCAGCTGGAAATCGATGGGCAGCACCTGCCCGGCGTGAGCGCTGCTGATCCGGGACGCGAAGTCCGACGGCCCCAACGCCTCACCGACCACCCAGGCGATCAGCGCCGCGACGTTGCCACCGACCAGCACGACCAGCGTCACGAACCAGCCGAGCCACCGGAACAACCACCAGCCCAGCAGACCGACGATCGCCCCGCAGACGGCGCCGATGACACTGAACCAGGCGTCGGTGCCGAAGAACTGTGTGAGGCCCCGCTCGGTGGTGGTGGCCGCGCCCGAGCCCTGCATGGTGTACGTGGGAAGGCGCACCACCGCATGCCACAGCAGCCCGCTCAACGCGCCCAGCACCGCGCTGAACACCAGGTAGACGGCGACCCCCCGGATCACGGGAGGCAGTCCCCGGCGGGTGCGCGCGGGACGGAAGTGCGGGCTGTCGAGCGCGTCCGGGGACGCCGGCGAGGTCGCCACCCGGCCGCCTCCTGACCCCGTCGTCGCGCTGCTCACGCCCGCCACCATAGCGGGTGGGTCCACACTCCGGCCCGTCAGGCGGGTATGCAGGAGGGGCCGAGCAGGGCCTTGAGGTCGGCCATCAGCGGCTGGGACGCCGTCACCCGCAGGCTCTCGTCGAGCCGGAACGTGCGGTGGGTTCCGGCCGTGGTGAGTCGCAGCCGCACCTCGGTGACCCCCGGGTGGGCGCTGAGCACCGA